>JBFLXB010000035.1 GCA_040757335.1 Nitrospirota bacterium
CCGAATGCCTTTCCCGGCCTTCGACAACTCCACGGCACGACGACGACGCCTTTCCAAGCTCGCGGCTGATCCGAGGGGGCGCATGCCTCATAATACCACCGTTCTATTACTTACGCAAAACTCAATAGTACCTTAAGGAGTTTTCCAGTACGCTCCGGTTTCCTCCTCGCTGCGGCCTTGCGGCTGGAACTTTTTGAGCAACCTACCGGCCTCTGAAGTTCTTCAGCATCTGCCCGTTCAGAGTTACCATCTCGGTCCTTTTCCGCCCCAGGCCCTGAGCCTCGCTTGTCGGCTGCGACGCGGTTGCTATACTGTTCGACGCACCGCGAAACCACCGATCCATGCTCGCGCACGGAGGCCGTGATCGTATGCTGATGCTGGAGCCGACCACCGCGTACCCGATCATCATCCACTTCAAAGACGGTCGGATCGATCGCGGCACGTTGCTGTCCTCGTTGTTGGCCGAAGGACCGCTCCGCTACCGTCCCCAGACCGCCGCCGATGAACGACGCGGCGTGCCGCGCCTGCCGTTTCTGACCGAGGTCAAAGTCGACCGCGTCATGGTCGGCCGCGCCAGCGACGTGAGCGTGCGAGGGATGTTTCTGGAAACACTGACGCCGTACGCGGTCGGGACCGTGCTCCACGTCGCGCTCCGGGTCGACACCGAGACCATCGAGGCCGAGGCGCGCGTGGTGTTTGCGGACCCCGGGGTGGGGATCGGGCTTGAGTTCAAACGGCTGTCCGCCGCGGTCCGGCATCGCCTGGAGGCGGTCTTGCACCGGCTGGCCAAAACCACCCAGGCTTCGCCGTCTTCGGGTCGCCGAACCACTGAACGACGCGATGACGCCGGGACCGCGCGACGGCCATGGGACGGACGCAAAGGAGAGCGCCGGTCCCGAACAGGCCTCCATGAGCTTCCGCCCGCTGAGGTTGACCTGGCCAACGTCAAGTCGGTTTTTTTTGTGGATCCCGCCCCGAACGACAACGCCCTCCCGGAGTGGGGAGCGGATCCCATGGACCGGCAGGTCACCGTGGAGTTCCGGGACGGCGAGACGATCCACGGGACGCTGCGCGAGATGTCGCCGGATGCGCTGGGCTTTTTCGTCGCGCTTCGCCTCGACGAACGCAACACGCACAGCGTCTACGTGGTCAAGTCAGCGGTGAAAAGCATCCAAACCGTGTTCTAACCCGGATTATTCATGAACCTTCTACTGCACCCGCGGATACGCCGCTGCAACGGGCGATCTCGCCGCTCAGTCGGTCAACGTACCGCAGAGAGTACGCCTCCCTCCTTCGCGGCTCCAAGCACCCGTTTCGCTGGCGTCTGCGCGGGTTCGCGACGAACGTTCATAAATAATCTGGGTTGAAACAGGGACGACTCCTCAGCTCGCCAGCAGGCGGGTGAGGGCCTGGAGCTTGGCTGCCAGGCGCGCATCGGTCATGGTGAGCACCCGAGATTCTTCCAGCGCGAGGTCGAATTCTCCCATCAGCAGGTAGGTGAGGCCGAGGTCGAAGCGCGCCTGCGCGTCGTCCGGCCGCGCCGCCAACGCGGCCTTGACCCGGGCGATTTCTTCCTCGTACGGCGAAACCTCCGCCACCCCCAGCGTGAGCGGCTTCGTCGATCGGCCCGGAGCCACCGGCGGCTCGATCAAGGTGATCCAGCCCTCGCGAAGGGCCATCTGGCAAAACGTCGCATCCCGCAAGGCAATCATGCGCACGAGGTCCGCGGCGAGCCCGCCCCAGAGTTGCTGCACCACGATCGCCGCCAAGAACGCGATGGCGGCGTAAATGAACCGGCCGCTGACCAACAGCGCCACGCCCGCGGCCAGTCCGCCGAGGTAACACACCCCGAGGCCTCGAAACAGCCAGCGGCTCCCGGCTCCGATGTAGTCGGTCAGGGGGGGCTGTCCTCGCACCACCAAGCGACGCGCCGTGAGGTGGTCCAAGTCGATCACCGCACGCTGTTCCGCCACCGCGGCCTGAAGGTCTTGGAAACTACGAAGATCCATGGCTCACCTCGGGCCGATTGTACGAAAGGCCTTCGCGGAGGGTCAATCCGGGGCGGATCGAGTCGCGTGCACGATCCGGGACTCGGCCGGAGCGTACAGCGCCTGATACAGCCACGCGCTGCGCAGCACCCGTTTGACGTACCCTCGCGTCTCGACGAACGGGATTTCTTCGATGAATTCGTCGATCGCGCGGGGGGGATTGCTTTCCAGCCACCGGGTGACCGCCTCGGGGCCCGCGTTGTACGCGGCCACGGCATAGGCCTGGTTGCCCGCGAACCGATCCAGAAGATCGCCCAGGTAGCGAACCCCCAGGGTCAGGTTCACCTCCGGCGTGTAGAGCTGGTCCACCGAGAAATCGGACAACCCCGCGGCGCGAGCCACGCGGCGTCCCGTGTCGGGCATGATTTGCATGAGACCGATGGCCCCGACCGGGGAAAGCGCTCGAGGGTCGTAGACGCTTTCCTCCCGGATCAACCCCGCGACGAGGAAAGGATCCACGCGATCCCGGGCGCGCGATCGGATCGGATCCAGCAGATGGTCCGGGTAGGCGCGACGCCAGATCGCGGGTGAGAGCGCGGCGTCGCCGCGCTCGAGCGCAGGAGCAAAATACCTCCGCACCAGGCGCAGCGCCTCCTCGTCCGCGCCCACGGTCGCCAGCGCCTCGGCCACGTCCGCGGCGCGGTCCGGAGGGGGCGGCGCGCGCCGCGTGGCGATGAGCACCTCATCCCGCGCGTCGTCGCGCAACCCCAGGAGCCACAACTCGGCCGCCTTCGGGAACAGCGCAGGGTCGGGCGAGGTCTCGGGCGCGCCGGCAGCTTCGTCGAAGACGTTTACGCCGTCGAGCGCGTTAAGGGACGATTCCTCCCCGACCACTACGGCGCCCCGGCGCGCCAGCAGTCCGTAATAGGTGAAGGGGAACCGGTCGCCAAGCGCCTGAACCCGGTCCTCTTCATCAACCGTTGGCTGCTCCGGGTCCAGGACATCGAGTCGGCCCATCCAATACAGCAGTTGCGGAATTTGGGGGTCGGACGGGGCGGCCGCTTCGAGCCCGCGTGCGAGCGCTTCGCGTGCCGCAGCCAACCGTCCCCGCCTGTACTCCAGCCATCCAATGTTCCAGTTGGCTTCGACCACCTTGTCCGACCGGCGCAGCTCGCCCGCGACCTTGGCGAGTTCCTGGTACGTCGCCACTGCGCGATCGCTGCGCCCTTGCCCGCGGTACCACGCCGCCTGCAAACTCAACAGTTCCAATCGACGGGGGCTCTCCGGAAACCCCGTGGCCATCGCGGACTCGGCCCGCTGCAGCGCCCGGACATCGTCCCGCCGAAACGCGGCGCGGCCTTCCCAGAGCCGCGCCTCTTCGCGCAACTCGGGAGCGGCGCTCGACGCGGCCAAACGCCGGAACGCCCGCCATGCGTCGTCCCACTGCCGCAGCCGATACCTGGTGATGGCGGTCTGGAGCTCCACTTCCCGCTTGATGGCCGCCGACGGCGCGGCGCGTTTCAGATCCTTCCACTCGGCCAGGGCGTCCGCGAACTTGGCGCCTCGCGCGAGCATTTCCGCCCGGCGGCGACGCTCCCCAAACGTCAGCGCGGGGATGGCCCCGGTCTGCACCAGGCGTTGGCATCGCCCTTCGATGGACCCGGCCTCGGTCGACGCCGCGTATTCGACCAGCAACGCGCGGCACGCAGATCCCGTCCGATCCAATTGCCCGGCGGATTCGGCCACGGACACGACCTGGGCCAATGCCGCAGGTGCGCGCGGATCCTGCGGAAACCGGGCCGCCAGATCCAGCAGATCCTTTAAGGCGTCGTCCTGACGCCCGTCGATCGACGACCACAACTCGGCCGCCGACCACAGCGCCGTGGGCACGAGCGATGACTCGGGATACTGGGCTGTGAGGGTCTCCAACAACGCGGCGGCTTGTTCGGGCCGGCCGTTGCGGCGCTCGGCGTCGGACGCCAACGCCAGCGCGCGATCCCCTACCAGCGGCAATTCCACGGAGGCCTTGAGCGTCCAGTCGAGCGCGGAGGCGGGGTCGTTCTCCATCTCCAGCCGCGCCAATAGGAGCGCGGCGCGACCCGGCCACGGCGTACCCGGCCAGAGCTCGCGAATGAGCAGCAACCGCTCCCGGCCCGCGAAAACGTCACCCCGGTCGATTGCGGCGCGAGCCGCGGCAAAACAGGCCTCGGCATCAGGGCAATCAGGTAGCCCGGGGCCTGGCTGCGCGCCGTGGGCAGGCGGTGGTTGCTGACCCACAATGGGCGCGGACGCGCACCCCGATGCCGTGAGCACGGCTGCGGCCAGGAACCCTGCGCGGAGTCCGGGTATTAGGGACCAGCCCTCTCGCATGGCTTGAATTGTAGCGTCAGTTCGTTTTAGGGAGCAAGCTGGGGATCGAGCGCCAGCCCGTGCGGGGTCAACAGCCCGGTGGACGAGCCTTGGACCACCCGCGGCTGCAGCGACGGCGCGGGCGTGTCCACCACCAATGAGGCCAGGTTAAAGACCAGGATCCGGCTATTCGTTGCATCCGAGATGTTGGAGACGTACAGATCCTTTGTCCCTGCGTCGAACGCCACCCCGAATGGGCTGATGAACGACGAGTGCGCAATCGTCCACGCCGGCGCCTGGTTGTCATCCGGCGGCTGCGGACTCCCGTCGGCTGCATCGACGAGGGCGCTCAGTCCGCGGAAAATCAGGACGCTATTATTGTCACGATTCGCTACAACGAGCCGGTCGTCCGCCACAGCGTCACCGGGATCCGGGTCCGGAATCAATACCAACCCCGCCGGCCGTTTGAGAGTCGTCTTATCCGTCACCGGAAGACAATTGACTGTACACGGCCGCGGCGGCGGGTCATCACCCTCGATTTTCCAGGTAGGCGCCACGTTGCCGGCCACGCTGCTGGCATCTTTGAACGCCACAATTCTCCGGCCGACCAGATCCTGAACCACCCTGGCGTCGCGATTGGACACATACAGGATGTCGTGATCAGGGTCAATGGCCAAACCCGTTGGAAAGACCATCTCGGTGAGATTGTCCTGCGTCGAAAACGGATTCGTCGGGTCCGCTGGACCGAGATACCGGGAGGGAGAGACGTTACCTGTCAGCAATGGTGAGCTCGTTCCATCGCCTTCTTGGAACACCGCCACCGAATGGCTCGACTGGTTAACTACATAGAGCGCGCCTTGCTCGAACGAATCACGGCGGAAATACAAGGCCACCGGATGGTCCAACCGGGTCAATGGCCCCGCAATGATGCGATCCGGGGCTTTCAGGCCGGTGACGAAGTCATTCGGGTTGTCGTACACCAAGATCATGTTCGCGTGAAAACTCGCCACGTACAACCGCTGGGGCTCCTGAAGGTCCAGCGCCATGCCGGTGGGACCCAGCAACGGGTTGAGGAGGACTCGGTCAGGCGGCGTGTTGAGCGGGAGTGAATCCTGGCCCACCGACACGTCGAACACCGCAATGTTGGGAATCGGGGTGAGGCCTGCTGCGTCGAACAAGCCCGGCGTCACCACGTACGCCTCGTCAACCCCAGCGTTGTCGACCACCGTGACCGCGAACGGTCCGTGGCTCGGGAACGCGGGACTCAGCACGGGTTGCCCCAGCAAGGTCCTGGTCCCCTTGATCACGCGGAGCGGCGTGATGTTTCCGCCCGCGATCATGTCGCTCTTGGCGAAAATCAGCAGGGACTGCCCCGCGTCGGTGGTCACATAGACTCGATTCTTCAGTGGATCAGGATCAACAAAAATGCCGGTCGGCCGCGCGCCGTCCAAGCCCGTGTTGGGCCCCTCAACGACTATCGGGGTCTGTTGCCTATCGGCATTGATCACTTCCGAGAAGATCAAGATATTGCTCTTTTCGCGATTGACCACAAACAGCCGACCGCCGGGGTTGGTGTCGCCGGTGTTATCACCGTCAAACGCCAGGGCGGTCGGGCCGCAGATGCGGCCGGACGGCTCCGTAGCCGGAGTCAGGCAGGGGCCGTCCGTGGTGCCCCAGAACGTACGGTGGGGCAAAGAGTCCAGGTCCTCTATGTTTTCGCCGTACCCGAAAACTTGGATGGACCAGCCCGTCCGGTCTCCCGGACTGAAGTCATCGCGGTTGGCGACGTACAACAGCTTGTTCCCTTCATCCACAGCGAACCCGAGCGGGCCCCGGAACGTGCCGGGGGCAAGGGTCGCGATGGGGGGCTGATTAGGGCCTTGCGGCGCCTGGGTGATGTCGAACGCGAGAATGTTCTGCGGCAGACACACCGGCGCAAAGGGGTTCGGCAACGCCAACGAGTTCGCGACGTAGAGAATTTTCCGGCCATCCAGGCGCTGCTGGAGCCGTAGCGTGGATGGACCGCAGAGCTGGGTGATGTCGGTGGCCGTCAAGGTTCCCTGGATCGTCCACTCGGGTTCCAGATTGTGCCCGATTCCGTACTCGCCGAACTGCACCGGTTGGTTGTTGATCGTTGATCGTAACTTGTACGCCGCGATCATATTGGCCGACGGGTCCGCCACATACACCAAGTCGTCGTCCGGCCTGTTCGGATCGCCTTGGTCCACGGCGATCCCGGTGGGCGCAACGAGCTGCGTTCGGCCCGCCGTCACCAGCGCCGAGGCCTGGTCGCCCTGGACCTGCGCAATGTCCGGAATCACCGACAGGCTGTTGGCCACCTGGTTGGCGACGTAGAGCCGACCCGCCGGTGGTGTACGGACAAGATCAGCCGTGATGATTTCATCGGATTCATTGCCTGCGAGATCGTGTACCCGCAGTTGAATCTCGTAGTTTGAACTGGCCACCAGGCCTTCCAATTTCAGGCTCTGCTCCCCCACCTTCGACGGAATGCTGCTGAATCCCGCGTCAACATCGCGTTTGTATTCCACGGTGTAGATCAGGTTGGTGGATACATTGCCGGGCAGATCGTACGCAGCCGGGGAGGTCGGGATGCCGTCGCACGTCGTCGCCGTGGTGGGTGGATCATCGTTCCACCAGCACACGGTTACGGTGTCGTACCGGTCTGGGACCGCTAGCACTTTTCTATTGGGGTTCCAGACCGGCTTCTGATCGTCGTACGTGTCGCTGGTGGTAAACCGCCACGTGTACACGTTGTCCGGACTGCCCGTGTCCAAGAAGTTTCCGGCCACGTCGCGCCACCCGTCGTTGAACGTAACGGTGAAATGGGTGTTCGGGGGCAGCAGCGTGGCTGGAGTGATGAAGAGGGTATCGCTTCGACTCTCCCACACCAACCCCAAGGGTTGCGCGCGTAACTGGACCTCCTGCACGGTGCCGTTGACGAACTGGAAAAATCTAAGGTTCCGTCTTTGAAGATCCAGCCGCCCGGCATTCATCTCCTCGCTGAACTCGACGGCGATGATCGCGTTGACGGGCACGGAGGCCTCTCGGTCGGTAGGAGACGTGGCGATGATCCGGGGCCGAGTGACGTCGGTGGTGCTGTCTCCGGCGGGCTCGGCAGCGGGCTGGCCGCCGCCGCAGCCGGCAACGGCAAGGCCCAACAGCCAGCCGAGCGTTAGACCGCGCGAAAAGCGATGGGGTCGTATGGCCATTCGATGGGGGTGCGTTCCACTATTCAAAACCGCGCCCCCACCTGTTTTATTTCCCGGCTTCCCCGCGGGTCAGCCGGGTTATTTGGCGTCGAAGTGTGTTATAAATCAACCGGTTGAAGAAATGCCCCCGCTATCCCTCAAGACCTTGACCGCTTCCCAGCTCGCAGAATTTGTCGCGGCGCACGGCTGGCCCCGCTACCGCACCCGCCAGCTCCTGGCATGGATGTATCGGCACGGGGTCACCCGGTTCGACCAGATGAGCAACCTGGGAAAAAGCGAGCGGGCCCAATTGGAAGAGCTCGCCGTGATTAGGGCGCCCGAAGTCGTGGACGTCCGACGCGACGCGGAGGACGGCACGGAGAAGCTCTTGTTCCGCCTCGAAGACGGCGAGACCGTTGAGTCCGTTCTGATTCCCGACGACGACCGGCTGACGCTCTGTCTGTCGACCCAGGTCGGCTGTACCCTGGACTGCGGATTCTGCCTGACCGGAACCATGGGGCTCACGCGCAACCTGAAGGCTCATGAGATCGTGGATCAGGTCCTGGGCGCCCGCGCGCACGCAGGCCCAGAGCGCCCGATCACGAACCTGGTCTTCATGGGGATGGGTGAACCGCTGGCCAACCTTCCCGCGGTTTGTGAAGCCATCGAGCGGCTCACTGCGGAGTGGGGCGTGGGCTACTCTCCGCGGCGGATCACGGTGTCCACCTCGGGATTGGTCCCCCAAATGGCCGCGCTGGGGGCGTTTCGGCACAAGGTGAACCTCGCTGTCTCGCTGAACGCCACCACGGACCAGACGCGCAATCGCGTGATGGGGACCATCAACCGTAAATACCCGCTGGAGACCTTGTTCGCGGCCTGTCGGGCCTACCCGCTCCCGCCTCGGCGGCGGATCTTCTTCGAGTACGTGCTCCTCGCGGGGGTGAACGACTCTCTGGAGGACGCACGCCGGCTGATCAAACTCCTGCACGGGATCCGCTGCAAGATCAACCTGATCCCGTTCAATCCGTGGCCGGGCGCGCCGTTTCACCGTCCGTCGGATGCGTCGGTCGCGGCGTTCCAGGCCCTGCTGATCGAGGCTCACTTCACCGCCTTCGTTCGTAAGAGCAAGGGACAACAGATCCTGGCTGCGTGCGGCCAATTGCGATCGGCGCACCAACCCCGGGACCCGCTGGTCTCGATCCCATTCGGCCCACGCTGACCCGAGCCCGCGCCCGTGTTGACAAGCTTTGCAACGGGGTGATACAACCGGCCTCTGCGGCTGACGTGGCGGGTGTAGCTCAAGGGTAGAGCACTGGACTGTGGCTCCAGGGGTTGGGGGTTCGAAACCCCTCACTCGCCCCACGCCGCGGAATATTGACCGAGACGTTGCCCGTTCCCACCGAGTCGAGACGGCATCGCGCCTGTAGCTCAGCTGGATAGAGCGTCGGACTTCGAATCCGCAGGTCGGGGGTTCAACTCCCTCCAGGCGCGCCACGTCGTGCATGGCATCGTCCGGCCGCTCGGACACGCGGCGTTTGACTTTGCCGGTTTCGCAGACCTAAGATTAACCTCATTGTTTTGATCCAGTCCAGGAGGCAATATGGCAGTTCGAGTCGGTATCAACGGGTTCGGGCGTATCGGGCGGGCCGTGCTCCGCGCGTCGCTGGATGATCCGGATCTCGAATTCGTCGCGATCAATGACCTGACCGACGCCAAAACCCTCGCCCACCTGCTCAAATACGATTCGGTTCACGGCCGGTTGGCCGCCTCCGTGGAAGCCAAAGACGGTTCGATCGTGGTGGGCGGTCGCGAGGTCGCGGTGTTGGCCCTCAAAGACCCCGCCGAGCTCCCCTGGAAGAGACTGGGGGTGGAGATTGTCATTGAATCGACCGGGCGGTTCGAAGATCGTCCCTCGGCCTCAAAGCACCTGGAGGCGGGGGCAGCTAAAGTGATTATTTCCGCTCCGGCGAAAAACCCCGACCTGACGGTGGTGCTCGGCGTCAATGAAGACCGCTACGATCCCGCGACACACCACATCCTGTCCAATGCCTCCTGCACGACCAATTGCCTGGCTCCGCTCGCCAAGGTGCTGCACGAGAGCTTCACGATCAAACGGGGGTTGATGACGACCATTCATTCGTACACCAACGACCAGCGGTTGCTCGATCTCCCGCACAAGGATCTGCGACGCGCCCGCGCCGCGAATTTGTCCATGATTCCGACCTCGACCGGCGCGGCGCGCGCCATCGGCGAGGTGCTCCCCGCGCTCAAAGGCAAGCTGGACGGTATGGCGATTCGCGTGCCGACCCCGAACGTGTCCGTGGTGGATTTGGTGGCCGAGGTCGCCAGGCCCGCCACCGAACGCGACGTCAACGCCGCCCTGCGCGCGGCCGCTGACGGCCCGCTCAAGGGGATCCTCGCGTACACCGAGGATCTCACCGTGTCGATCGATCACAACGGCAGCACCTACTCCTCGATCGTGGACGCGGCGCTGACGCGCGTGATCGACAACGGGTTGGTCAAGGTCTGCGCGTGGTACGACAACGAGTGGGGCTATTCGTGTCGTGTGCGCGACCTGGTGAAATTCGTCGCGCGCCGGATGGGAACCCGCCTGGCCCACACCGCGGCATGAACCTCCACAAACAAACGATCGACGACCTCGATTTGCGCGCCAAGCGCGTGTTCATTCGGGCGGACTTCAACGTCCCGCTCGACGAGAACCTGAACATCACCGACGACACGCGGATCCGCTCCACCCTGCCCACCATCAACCACGCCATCGACGAAGGCGCCAAGGTCATTCTCGCGTCCCACCTGGGGCGCCCCAAGGGCAAGCCGGACCCGCGATACAGTCTCGCGCCGGTGGCCAAACGTCTGCAACGGTTTCTGAAAAAGGACGTGCAGTTCGTGCCCGACTGCGTGGGCACGTCGGTGGAAGACGCGGTGGCCCGGATGCGGCCCGGGGACGTCGCGCTGCTGGAGAACCTGCGGTTTCATCCCGGGGAAGAGACCAACGACGACGGCTTCGCCAAGTCGCTCGCGCGGTTGGCCGACATCTACGTCAACGACGCGTTCGGCACGGTGCACCGCAACCACGCGTCGGTCACCGGCATCACCAAGTTCGTCCCGACCGCGGCGGCTGGATTCCTGCTGAAAAAAGAGATCGAATACCTCGAGGGCGCGGTCGCCAATCCCACGCGCCCGTTTGTCGCCGTGCTCGGCGGCGCGAAGGTGTCCGGCAAACTCGGCGTGATCAACAATCTTCAGAAGAAGGTGGACAAGGTCATTATCGGCGGAGGGATGGCGTTTACGTTCTTCAAAGCCTACGGCGTGGAAGTCGGCAACTCGTTGGTGGAGCCGGAGATGATACCGGTCGCGATCGAGATGCACGAAACAGCTCGCGCCGGCGGAGTCAAGTTCTACCTGCCGGTCGACTGCGTGGTGGCCACCGGGATGGAGCCCGGCGCCGAGACCAAGATCGTTCCGGTCCAGGAAATCCCCAAGGGCTGGACCGCGCTGGACATCGGTCCGGCTTCGGTCCGTCTGTTCACCGAGGCGTTGGCCAACGCCAAAACCATCCTCTGGAACGGGCCGATGGGGGTGTTCGAGATGGATGCCTACTCGCGAGGCACGTTCGCCGTGGCCCACGCGGTCGCGAACGCCTACGCGCTCACGATCGTGGGGGGCGGCGATACCGCGCTCGCCGTCCACCGCGCCGGCGAGTCCGAGAACATCTCCTTCATCTCCACCGGCGGCGGCGCCGCGCTGCAGTTGCTGGAGGGCAAGCCGCTTCCCGGGCTGGTGGCGCTCCCGGATCGCGAAGCCTGATGGCGCCCTCCCCCGCGCAGCCTCCGTTGGTCATCGCCAATTGGAAAATGCACAAGACCGTGGCCGAGGGTGTGGCCGCGGTGGAAGCGCTCCGGGGTCGGCCCGACCTGTTGGCCGCGGTGGACGTGGTCCTGGCCCCGCCCGCCACGGCGCTCGACGCGGTTCACCGGGCCATGGCCGGAAGCCGACTGGCACTCGCCGCTCAAAACTGTCATTGGGAAGCGTCCGGCGCGTATACCGGGGAAATCGCGGTGTCGCAGCTCGCCGACGTGGGCTGCGCATACGGTCTGGTGGGACATTCCGAGCGCCGACAGAACTTCGGCGAGACCAACGAACACGCGCGGCGAAAAACCGCCTCGCTCCTCGCCGCCGGGCTCACCCCGGTATTGTGCGTGGGCGAGACCTTTGCCGAACGCAGGGCCGGCAAGACCGAACAGGTGGTGGCGGAGCAGGTGTCGATCGCGGTACAAGGCTTGACGCCCGCGCAGGCGGAGCGCCTGGTGGTGGCCTACGAGCCGGTGTGGGCGATCGGGTCGGGCAAAGCCGCCACTCCGGCCGAGGCCGCCGCGGTGCACCGTTTCGTGCGACAGTTGCTCACCCACGACTACGGCGCGGCCGCGGGCGCCATCCGCATCCTGTACGGCGGGAGCGTGTCGCCGGAAACCATCGGCGGCCTGTTGGCGCAATCCGACATCAACGGCGCGCTGGTGGGTGGAGCCAGTCTCAACACCACGACGTTTATCGGCATACTCGAACGGGCGGCGCAACGGGAGTCGGGGGCGCCGCCGGTGGCATCGAATCGCGTGACCCCGACACCCGCAAGGAGCTTTGCATGACGGTGTTGATCATCATTGTCCACGTGCTCGTTAGCCTGATCATGATCGGCGTGATTCTCTTGCAGGCCGGAAAAGGCGCGGAAATCGGCGCCGCCTTCGGCGGTTCCAGCCAAACCATCTTTGGGAGCCGCGGCGCCACCACGTTTCTGAGCAAGATGACGATCGTCGCCGCGACGCTGTTCATGCTCACGTCGATGAGCCTCTCGGTCCTGTCAAAGGGGCGCTCCGTGGCTTCGTCGATCGTCGACTCGCTGCCGCCGACCGCCACGACTCCGGCTCCGGCCCAAACCCCGGCCTCGGACGGCGCCGCCGAAAGCGCGCCTCCGGCCGCCCCCGGCGAACCAACCGCACCCGCCACCCCATGAGGTCACCCGCCGTCGCGCTGACGCTGGTCGCGGCTGTCCTAGCGATCGGCGCGGCCCGGCAGGCCCTGGGAGCCTCGATCGATCCGTTGCTGCTTCCGGTCCTGTCGGGACAATCCACGCCTCAGGTGCTGGGGTTGGCTGCCGGCGCTGCGGCTCAGGACGGGACCGGAGAATCACTCCTGTCCGTCACCCTGCGCTTCTCCGGGAGTTTCGATGGCCTTCGCAGCTTGGGCATCCGCTTCGGCGGGGTGCTGGGCGACGTCGCGACCGCGGATGTCTCGGTGACCCAGCTCCGTCAGCTCGCGTCCCATCCAGACGTTCGGTCGATCCAAGCGGCAAGACGCTTGGACCTCCAACTGGACGTCAGCGGGGGCCAAGCCCATACCGCCGTGGACCTCGTTCGCATGCGAGACGGGGATGGATGGAGCCTAACCAGTCACACCGGTCGCGGCGTGCTGATCGGCATCATGGATACCGGCGTTGACCTGCGGCACGATGATTTTCTCAAACCCGACGGGAGCACTCGGGTCGTTGCGGTGTGGGACCAGTCCACCGCGGTCGGGAGACCCCCGCGCGGATTTTCGTACGGCGCCGAGTGTACGGTGTCGCAAATCAACGCGCGGGACTGCCCGCAGGTCGACCGCAACGGTCACGGGACGCACGTCGCGGGCATTGCCGCCGGCGACGGGTCGGCCACCAGCCGCGATCAAACCGCGTACCGTTACATCGGGATGGCGCCCGAGGCCGATCTGGTGGTGGTCAAAATGGCCGATCTGACCACCGCGCGAGCCATCGACGGACTCAGCTACCTGAAGAGCAAAGCCACGGAGCTCGGGAAACCCATCGTGGTCAACCTCAGTTTCGGCTCCACGTTGGGCCCCCACGACGGAACCTCGGATCTGGAACAAGCCGTGAACGCGTTTACGGTGCGGGACGATGGCCTGGGCGCGGTGGCGGTCGTGGCCGCCGGCAACGAGGGTCAGACGGTCGAAGGCAATCCGCTCCACGCCGTAGGGTGTTTTCAAATGGGGCCATCGCCTCCGGCCTGCCCCAGCGGCGTCGCCGCGTTGTCCGGCGCCGATCCGGCAGCCGTCGGTTTCGTGGTGCCCGACGGGACGACGTCGGTCTTTTTGGAGGTCTGGTACCCGGGCTCTGCCACGCTCGGGGTCAGGGTGAGCGAGCCCGCAGCGTGCGCCACCGCCACGGCGTCGCTGAACGGCTCTCCCATCGTCACCGCCTCGACTCCGTGCGGGAGCATCGTCATTGCCGCCGGGGATACCAACAGCGTGAACGGAGACCGCAGCAATATCGTCGCCCTGACGAGCCCATCCCAACTCACCGGGGGCATCTGGAGTCTGGCGATCACAGGAGACAGCCTGCCGGCCACCAGCGCCACGCGGTTCGACGTGTGGCCGGACGCAGAGCCGTCCGACCATAACCCGGTGTTCAACAGGCTGGGCGACCCGGGGACGACCCTCATCATGCCCGCCGCGGCGGCCGAAGCCATTACGGCGGCGCCGTACGTGAGCAAGACGTCGTGGGTCTCGCTCATTGCGGGGTGTTGCGCGCTGCCCCTGTCACACGGCACGCTGAACACCCTGGCGTCCTACGCCAGCCGGGGTCCCCTACGCCCCTGTACGACCTGCGCCGCTCCGTCGCCGAAACCGGATCTTGCGGCCCCGGGCGTGGTGATCACGTCCAGCTTCTCCTCCCGCATTCCGGATGATCCCGCTCTTGACGCCCAAGTCGACCCCGACCGGCTGCACTACGCCCTCGAAGGCTCCAGCATGGCCGCGCCCCAGGTCGCAGGCGCGGCCGCCTTATTGCTCCAAGTCAATCCCACCCTGACCGCCCCCCAGGTCAAGGCGTACCTCAAGAACAGCGTGTCGTCCCCGCTCGGAACAGGGCCGTTTCCGATCGAGCGGTGGGGCCAAGGACGGCTCAACGTGCAGGCCGCCATCGCCGCGATGAAAGCCGCGGGGGACGACCCTCCGCCCGCCAAGCCCACGGGGCTTCGGGTCACGTCGGTACGCAGCCAACGCGTGGCGATTACATGGGACGCCAGTCCAGATTTGGATCTCCAGTACTATCGGGTGCAGCGGACGGATTCGAGTGGGGTGATGGTTCCGATCGCAAGCCGGTTGCCTGCCACCGCAACGACGTTCGAAGACATTCCAGACGACCATCTTCTCCTCAATGACGGCATCACGGATATGACGAACGAGGCTGTCTACACCTACACCGTCCAAGCCGTGGATATCAGCGACCAGGAAAGCCCGCCGTCAGACCCGCTCCCGGCCGTACCCACCGCCGGGGAGGGATCCGTGGGCTTGTGTTTCATCGCCACCGCCGCATACGGCAGCCCGTGGCATCCGCACGTGACGTCGCTGCGCGTCTTTCGTGACCGCCACTTGCGGCCGCACGCGGTGGGGCGCGCCGCGATCGCCGCGTACGAAGCGATCAGTCCTCCCCTGGCTCGGTTCATCGCGCCCCATCCCACGCTGCGGGCCGCGGCCCGCGTTGCGCTCACGCCCCTCGTGCTCTCGATCGAGCGTCCGCGGACCTCGGCCGCCATTCTGGGGATCGCTCTTCTGGGCGCCCTCGGGGTCTGGCTTCGCCGTCGCTCACGCCGGCCGTGACACGCATCGCGGCCAGCGACCAACCCGCGGTGGCTATGCGGATCGCGGCGATCGAGCCCCAAGGAGTCGAAGAGCTTCGGTCCGTGCGCCTGGTGGCGGCGTCCGACACCGCGCCCGATTTCGACTTTATCCCGGGCCAGTTCCTCCATATCCGAACACCCTCCGGAGACGCCTCGTATTTCGCCATCGCCTCCGCGCCCGGGCACGCGTACTACGAGGTGCTGGTCAAACGAGCCCAGGGCGCATCGCGGGAACTGTTTGGTCTCCCGGTCGGGGCCTCGGTGCAGGTCGTCGGGCCCCAAGGAAAGGGCTTCCCGCTCGCGGGTTATGACGGCTTCGATGTGCTGTTGATGGGGGTCGGAACCGGCATTGCTCCGCTCCGCTCGCTGGTCGGCTGGGCGCTCGCGCGGCAGCGGGAATTCGGCCGTCTCACCCTGCTGTATGGCGTGCTGACCCCGCCGCATTGTTGTTACCGCAACGACTTTGCGACCTGGTTGACGGCCGGCGTTGACGCGCGGGTGACCGTCACGTCAACGGCCGGCTGTTCATGGAGCGGTCCGGTGGGATTCGTCCAAGATCTGCTGCCGACCCTTCGCATCGACCCGCATCGAACGGTTGCGTGCCTGGTGGGAATGAAAGAGATGGTGCAGGCCAACACCGAACGCCTGCGAGAACTCGGGCTGCCGGCCGAACGCATCCTGCTCAATTTCTGACCTGGCTGCTGCGACCCCAACCGTCGTGGCACGCTAGGGGGTTCTTTGCTATACTCGCACCGTTTTGGAGCGCGGCATGGCCGGACCGCAGACCCCGCCCCGACTCGACGGCACCCGTCGCAAAGGGCTCATCATCGTCCATACCGGAGCCGGAAAGGGCAAGACCACCGCGGCCCTCGGGCTCGCGTTGCGGGCCGTGGGCCACGGCTGGCGCGTGTTGATGGTCCAGTTCATCAAGGGCGACTGGCGCTACGGCGAACTGGAGGCGGCCAACCGGCTCGCGCCGAGTTTGACGATTCGCCCCATGGGCGAGGGCTTCACGTGGGACACCAAGAACCCTGAACGGGACGCGGCCAAGGCGCGGGAGTGCTGGGAGTATGGAGTGAAGGCGGCCCGCTCCGGCGAGTATCAGATGGTGATCTTCGACGAGATCAACTACGCCCTCGCCTACGGCTATCTTCCCCTTGATGAGGTGCTCGCGTTTCTTCAGACCAAACCGGAGTCGCTCCACGTGGTCCTGACCGGACGGGACGCACCCAAGGAACTGATCGACGCGGCGGACACCGTGACCGAAATGCGCGAGGTGAAACACGCGTTCCACCAGGGGGTGAAGGCCCAGAAAGGCATCGAGTTTTAGTTCGTCTCGGAAGCGGCATGGAGCCATCTTCTCACGAAAGGAGTCTTGGTATGAACAGGTATGGTCGCACGGCGCTGGCCGGCGCGTTCGCGGGCGTGGTGGCATTCGGACTCGTAGCAACGGGATGGGCGCAGCCCCCCGGCCATCCGCCGATGGGCGGGATGGGCATGGGGATGGGCGGTGCGCAAGGGCCGGGTGGCGGGCCCGGCATGGGCATGATGTTTTCCAAATCCTTCCTGAAGGATCAATTGAAACTGTCCGATGAACAGATCGACAAGTTCAGGAAGCTGCGCAGCGAGTACGAAAAGGAGAGCATCAAGCGCGGCGCCGACCTCAAGGTCGCGGAGATCGAGCTCTGGGATCTGATGGACAAGAAGGACCTCACCGGCGACCAGATCGAAAAGAAGGTTCGCGAGGTCGAAGGGAAGAGAACCGACCTACGCGTATACCGTTTCAAACAATTGATGACCGTCAAGACGATCCTGACCCCGGAGCAGTTCGAGAAGTTTCGTTCCATGGGCATGATGATGTTCGGCGGCGCGGGCCGTTACGGGTCAGGCATGGGAATGGGCATGGGGATGAGGGGCGGTTCAGGAATGATGGGACATCCGGGCATGGGTCCCGGCGGGGGATACCGCGACTACGACTACGACGACGAGGACTGATCGTCGTCCCGTATAGATATAGAAATCCGCGCGTGGGGGCGTTCGATCGAACGCCCCCACGTTTTTTCAGATCAGCCGCTTGACGGTTTCGATGATCGCCCGAGCGCTGATGCCGTAGCGATCGAGCAACTCGTCCGGTTTCCCGCTGTGCGGGACTTCGCGCACAGCCAGTTTCTGCACGCGAACGCCCTCGCCCCCCACCGCACCCAGTACGGCGTCCCCCAGTCCTCCGTGGGCATAGTGATCTTCGACCGTGAGGATCTTTCCGCCGGTGGCGCGCGCCGCGTCCAACAACGCGGTGCGGTCGATCGGCACGATGCTGTAAAGGTCCATAACGCGGACGTTGATGCCGCCGGCCTTGAGCTGGTCGTACGCCTTCAGCGCTTCGAACACGGTGACGCCCGCCGCCGCGATGGTCAGGCGATCGGTGGCGCTGTGGCGCAAGACTTTCGACCCGCCGATCGAGAAACGCTCCTCGGGACCGTACAGGATGGGGCATTTGGGCCGGCCGGTTCTGATGTAGATCAGGCCGCGGTGCGCCGCGGCCGCCTCAACCAGGCGGTAGGTGGCATATGCATCCGCCGGGTACAACACCACCACGCCGGGCTGGGCCGCCATCATCGCCAGGTCTTCCAGGCCCATTTGCGAGGGACCGTCTTCCCCGATACTCACGCCGGCGTGGGACCCCATGAGTTTGATATTGGCGCCGCTGATGGCGGCCATGCGGATGAAGTCGTAGGCGCGAGTCAGGAAACAGGCAAACGTGGCGGCGAATGGGATATAGCCGCTGGCGCTCAAGCCCACCGCAGCCCCCACCATGTTCTGTTCGGCGATGAAGTTCTCGAAAAACCGTTCGGGAAACCGTTTGCCGAACGCTTCGGTAAACGTCGAGTTCTTCACATCCGCGTCAAGGGCCACCGCCATTGGATTCGCGTCGCCCAACGCCACGAGCGCGTGGCCGAACGCCTCGCGGGTCGCCACGGAGTCCGTGGGTTTATACGCGGGAGGCGCCACCGCTTTGGCTGTCGGTCGGGGGTTCCCCCCGTCCAGGGGGCGCAGGATCGGCGTGGGGGTTTGGGCGTTGAGCCCTTTGGATAATTCGTCCAGTGCTCGCTGCAACTCTTCGCCCTTCTTGAGCGCCTTGCCGTGCCAATCCGGACGATCTTCGATAAAGGAAATCCCCTTCCCCTTCAATGTGCGGGCCAGGAGCACGGTGGGGCGACCCTTGACGGATGACGCTTCGTCGAAGGCCGCGACCAGGGCTTCCGGATCGTGCCCGTCCACCACGATCGCATGCCAACCAAATCCCACCCACCGCGAGCGGTACCCGTCCATGTTGTGCTGCAACATCGTGGGGTCGCTTTGTCCCAGACGGTTCACGTCGATGATCGCACACAGATTGTCCAAGTTCTCGTGTCGCGCGATCTCCGCGGCCTCCCACACCGAGCCTTCCACGGACTCGCCGTCCCCCATCAGCACATAGACGCGCGCGGCCGACCGATCCAGCCGTTTGGCCGCCAAGGCCATGCCCACACCCGCCGGGAGGCCCTGCCCCAGCGAGCCGGTCGCCACATCCACGAACGAGAGGCGCGGCGTCGGGTGGCCCTCCAAGTCCGAGGCCAGCGTGCGCAGCTTCAGGAGGTCGGCCTTGTCGAACAAGCCCGCTTCCGCCCACGCCGCGTACAGGAGCGGCGCGGCATGACCTTTCGAGAGCACGAAGCGGTCGCAGCCGGGGTGTCGGGGGTTCTTCGGATCGTACCGCATGACGGAGAAGAACAATGCGGCTACGATATCGGCGGCCGAACAGCAACTCGACGGGTGACCGCTGCCCGCCTCACTGGTCGCGCGGACGCTTTCCATCCGAAGCACCGCAGCCTTGTGGCGAAGCATGGCGAGCAGATCCGATCGTTTCAGGTTCATGCTGGACTCCTTTCGATCACTTCTCGATCACTTCGATGTCACTCGGTAAGTGCAACGCGGAAGGACGCCGCCACCAGCGGCGCGACTCGTGGAGACTAACAAAACCTCCGAAGGCGAGTCAACGAATTTCGCACCACCCCGACGCTCCCTTGCCTCCCGCAACCGTCTTCCGTATCCTGCTGGGATGGTTCGCCTGGAGCGCGTCGGCAAGCTCTACACGCGAGGCCCCCAAACCGTGTGGGCCCTGCGCGACGTGACGATCCACATTCCGCGTGGAGAGTTTCACGTGGTGATGGGACCGAGCGGATCGGGCAAGAGCACCCTGCTCCACCTCATTGCCACGCTCGACCTCCCCACCGAAGGCACGGTGTGGATCGACGGGAGACCCACCGCCGCGTGTTCAGACGCGGAGTTGACGCGGCTGCGTCGCGACCATGTCGGACTGGTCTTTCAATCCTTCAACCTCCTGCCTTACCTCACGGTCCGGGAAAACATTGCACTGCCCCGGCTCCTTCAGCGCGTTTCGGCGAAGCAGGTCCGCGGCGAGACCGACGAGTTGCTGGACGCCGTGGGGCTGACGCCGCGCGCCGAACACTGGCCGCATGAGCTCTCGGGCGGCGAGGCCCAGCGGGTGGCCATCGCACGTGCGCTGATCACGAGGCCACCCCTGCTGCTCGCGGACGAGCCGACCGGCAACCTGGACTCCACGCGCGGGCGGGAGATTCTCGCGTTGATCTCACGTCTCACCGCCGCGGCCGGGGTCACCACCGTGCTGGTCACGCACGATCCGGACGCGGCCAAGTTCGGCCATCGCGCGACGCGCATCAGAGACGGTCGGATCGACCTGTGAGCCTCTTGCTCCGCTTCACGACCCTACGTCACCTCTCCCGCGCCAAACTGCGGAGCGCTTTGACCGTAGCGGGCTTGGCGCTCGGCGTCGCGTTGTACGTCGCGATTCGGCTGTGCAACGAAAGCGTCTCCGCGTCGTTCCGCGACACCGTGACGGGGGTGAGCGGCGCGGCCACGCTCGAAGTGATCGGCGGAGAACGCGGCTTCGACGAACGCGCGCTGGAAACCGTGGTCACCACGCCGGGCGTGCTCGCGGCCGCGCCCGTGATCATTCGCCAGATGGCGTTCGACGACCACACCGCGCTGGTGGTATTGGGCGTGGATCCGTTCAGCGAAGCTCCGTTCCGATCGCACGGCCCGGAATCCACGTTCGCGCCGGATCGCGTCGAGAGGTGGTTATTGGATCCCAAAGCGGTGTTGATCACCGCTCGCTTTGCGTCGAGCCGCGGGCTTGAGAGCGGGGACGAACTGATCGTGTTGGACCGTGATCGCGCCGTCACCCTCGTCGTAGCAGGCACCATGACAGATGAACGCCTGGCGCGAGCGTGGGGAGGCGCGGTCGCCCTCATGGACATCGCGGCCGCACAATGGACGTTCGACCGCGTTGGTCGCCTCGACCGCATCGATGTGTTGACCGCCGGGGACCAGATCGACGCCGTGCGGCAACGGCTGGTGCGAACGCTGCCCCCCGATCTGACCGTGCAGCGGCCCGAGGCCCGTTTGGCGCACGCCGAGCAGGTGGTCCGTTCTTTTCAGGTCAACCTGACCGCATTGAGCGGCATCGCGTTGCTCGTCGGCTTGTTCCTCATTTACAACACCATGACCCACGCGCTCTTGCGCCGTCGCGCCGAAGTCGGCCTGTTGCGCGCCCTGGGCGTGGGGCGATCGCGCCTGTTCGGCGTGCTCACGGCGGAGGCGCTCGCCTTTGGTGTCGCGGGAGGAGCGGTCGGGGTGCCGCTCGGATGGCTGCTGGCGCGAACCGCGGTGGGAACCGTGTCCTCGACCGTCGAAGCCCTATACGGCGGTGCGCCCGCGCAACAGGTCGTGCTCACACCCCACCTCGCGCTGGAGGGGCTCGGCTTGGGCTGCCTCGTGGCGGTGGCCGCGGCGCTGGTCCCGATCGTGGAAGCTCTGCGGACCGTGCCGCGTGAGGTCCTGCACCCCGGGTGGGTGGAGCGACGAGGCCAGGTCCGATCCGGACGGCTGGCAATCATTGGGGGCGGATTGGGCGTGCTGGCCGTAGCCCTGTCCCAAGTGGGTCCCGTGTCCGGCATCCCGTGGTTCGGGTACGGTGCGGCGTTGTGTCTGGTGTTGGGAGGGGCGTTTCTCACGCCGCTGGCCGGCACGGGGTTGGACCGGCTGGTCCGCCCCTTTGCCATACGCACCGGGGTCGTGGAAGCGCGTCTCGCGTCCGGAACGCTTGCCGCCGCGCCCGGGCGAACCGCGGTGGCGGCCGGCGCGCTTATGACCGCGCTCGCCATGATGATCAGCGTGGTGGTGATGGTCGGGAGCTTCCGGGACACCGTCAAACGGTGGATCGAAGCGACCATTACCGCGGATCTGTACGTCAGCCCCGCCTCGCGTCCGGCCGTGGGGTCGTCCGCCTACTTCGACGATCCCGGTATCGTGGGGCGGATCGCGTCGGTCCCGGGGGTGGTGGTGGTGGACCCGTACCGGCAAGTCCCGATCGAATATCGCGGGCGCTCGATTCTCCTGTCCGCGCGAGACCTCACAATCGTGCGCGAGCGCAGCGGAATGCAGTTCATGCGCGGCGACGCGAACGAATTGCTCACCCGCCTGTCGCGCGGGGAAGGGATCGCCGTGTCCGAAGTCCTGGCCAAACAACTCCAGATCGGCCCCGGCGAGGTCCTGGATCTGCCTACCGCGGAGGGGCGGGAGCTGTTCCCTGTGCTCGCGGTGTTTTATGATTACGCGACCGACGGCGGCCGCGTGGTGATGGATCGGTCGGTGTGGCAACGGCATTGGCGTGATCAGGGAATCACCGCGCTGGCGGTGTACCTTGACCCGGACGCGGATCCTGAACAAGTCCGCGCGGGAATCGAGGCCGCGGTGGCTCCCGCGCACCGGGTCTCGATCCTGTCGAACCGCGCGCTCAAGACCGAAATCCTCGACGTGTTCGATCAGACCTTCGCGATCACCCGCGCGCTGGATCTGGTGGCGATGACGGTGGCCGCGCTCGGGATCGCCAGCACCGTGCTCGCGATCGTGTGGGAGCGCCGGCGCGAGATCGGGATCGTCCGCGCACTGGGCGCGAGCCAGGCTCAGGTCCGACGCGTGGTGGTGTGGGAGGCGGCGCTGATCGGCCTCCTGGGCGGGGCGTTGGGCGTGGGGATCGGGCTCGGGGTGTCGTTGGTGCTGATCAAGGTGGTGAACGTGCAGTCGTTCGGGTGGACCATCATCTTTTCGTGGCGAACGCCCGAGCTGATCGCGGCGGCCTTGCTGGGGCTCGCGTCGGCGATGTTGGCGGGGTGGCTCCCGGCTCGTTACGCGGCAAACTTGATGTATTTGGAGGCGTTGGCGGATGAGTAACCGGACAAAGGGGTGGGGGTGGGGCGTGCTGGTCGTGGTCGCGATCGGCGCGGGCTGGGGCATGATACCGGAGCCGGCGGCGGGCGCAAAGGGGTTTGCCGTGGCGGAACCGGGATACGGGTACGTGTTTCCGCGAGACCACGGGCCGCACCCGACCTATCAGACCGAGTGGTGGTATTACACCGGACGCCTCACCGCGGAGTCGGGGCGTACATACGGCTATCAATTGACATTCTTTCGCCGCGGAATCGACGCGGTCGCGGTCCGCAACAACCCGTCGAAATGGGCGCTCAAGAACGTCTTCCTCGCCCATTTCGCCATCACCGACGACACACAGAAAAAATTCGTGTACGCGGAAAAAGCCAACCGGCCCGGGGTGGCGACGGCCGGTGCCGACTCCAAGCGGTTCAAGGTCTGGAACGGGCCTTGGTCGGCGGAGGAGCGGGACGGGGTGATGGTCCTGTCCGCGGTGGCGAGCGACCGCTCAATCCTCCTCCGACTGAAACCCTCGCGCGGACCGATCATCCACGGCGCGGATGGTATCAGCCTCAAAGGGCCGGGAAAGAGCCAAACGTCGCACTACTATTCCATGACCCGCATGGAGACCACCGGGACGCTCACGATCAACAACCGGTTGGAAACCGTGACGGGATTGAGCTGGATGGACCACGAGTTCGGTTCGAACCAACTCTCGGCGGAACAGGTCGGGTGGGATTGGTTCGGGCTGCATCTCGACAATGGGATGGATCTCATGCTCTATCGGATTCGTCGAATCGACGGCACCGTGGAGCGGGTCTCGAGCGGGACGCTGATCCAGCCGGACGGCGGCGTCATCCATTTGCCGCGCGAGGCGTTCGGGTATTCGGTCCGCGACGTCTGGACGAGCCCCAAGACCCGCACCGTCTACCCCAGCCGATGGGTCATCACGGTGCCGGATCACGGCATCGACCTCGCGATCCAGCCCACGGTCGCCGATCAGGAACTGGTGACGACCCACAGCACGCGCGTGACCTACTGGGAAGGCAGCGTGTCGGTCAAGGGACGGGTGGGTGATGCTCCAGTGTCCGGTCATGGCTACGCGGAACTGACCGGCTACGCCGAGTCATTAGGCGAACGGTTTTGAGCTCAGCCCTCTTCCACCGCGTCGCCCACGGCCACGGGCTCGAGTAACGCCATCAAATCCTCGCGTTTGATGCGAAGCACTTTCTCGCCCGCCAGGCGGTACGCCGTGAGCTTTCCGGTCTTGATGTAGCCGCGGAGCGTTTGGTGGTGGATGCCCAGGAATTCGGCGGCCTGGTCCACGGTGAACAATTCGCGCGACGACGTGCCTGCAGCGGGTGCCGGCGCGCCGACCCCAGACGGGCTCGGCGCCTGCGACGCGGCTACCACCTCTCGGACGCGGCTGCGCAGCGTATCCAGCGTGGCGCCGCGGCTGATCAGCAGTCCGGGTAAGAGGCCCTGACCACTCGCGACAATGCCCAGCAACACGTGGGCGCTCCGCGTCAGGCGGCTCCCTAATCGCCACGCTTCGTCCGCAGCCGCTTGGATGATCGGTTGAAGCTGGGGACCCCAGCGCGACCGAGCGCCGCGAGGCGCGGACGCGGGAGCGTGGCCCGGCTGTCTGAGGTCGGCTTCGTCGATCCCGAGTTCCCGCAGCACCGTCGCACCCGATGGGTCCGCGGCGCGCAACACGCCGAGCGCCAGGTGGTCGGCCGTGACCTCGGCTCCCTCCTCGCGCGCCGCGGCTTCCGCGGCCTCGAACACGTCGCGTACCTCTCGATACATCGAAACATCCTCCCCTGGACCGCGCCTACGCGGCGGCCGGGGCACTCCCACAAATCTTGGTCCTCGTCTCATGGCACCCTCGCTTGGCTGATTCCATAAGCAAAAATATCATGAATACTAATTAAAACGCAATAGAATATAGGATGGCCTGTTTATTGATTCTGGTGAGAAGAGGAGCCTGATTCGGATACGGGTGGCCGTTGCTTACGGAGACGGTGCAATCGAGCGCGCATCTTTTGAGTCGGGATCGCGTCGTGCGTCTGCTCACCCACTGCAAGACCTTGTTGATACACCACCATCGCGTCGTCCACACGGCCTGCTCCTTCCAGTGCTTTGCCAAGGGGCCAGTAGGCCGCGGTGTATTTCGGATTGAGCGTGACCGCACGCTCCAGCGAGGTGACGGCCTCGATGAACTGGCCGGCTTCCAGATAGGCCTGACCCAACGCGAGATAGAGCGCAGGGTCATTCGGATCGTGCGCGACCAACTGCTTCAGCTTATCGATGGGGAGGGCCACGTTCGCATCATACCGCAACAGGGTCGCGCGCGCCCGCGCGGTTATCGCCAGATGACAGATCGCGCCGACTCGCGTACAATCCCGCTGTGAAGTACGCACGCCGGCGGGCTGGAATACTGACTTCATCGAGAACATCTCCGGTCTACCACATGGTTCGTCGTCTTCGGTGCGTCACAGGTTTCGGATTTGCGGTCACGCTGACCGCGGCGCTGGCACTCGTGGCATGCGAGGACACGACCCCGGACAGCGGCGGCCCCGCACCCCCGAGTCCTTGCACCACGATCGTCACGTGTCAGGTGCGAGGATCCGGCAGCACCACGCCCCTTCCGACCGGCGACACGGTCCGATTTGCCTACGTGGCAAACACCACCGACAACACCCTCTCCATGTTCCTGGTTGATGCCGCAACAGGGCGGCTGATGCCGATCGGATACGTGTTGGTCGGAGCCGCGCCGGTCGCAGTCGCCACCGATCCGGCATCGAAATACCTGTACGTTGCGAACCGGGACGACGACAGCATTTCGGGGTTCACCGTGGAGGAACGAACCGGCACGCTTCTGGAAATGGCCGACTCTCCGTTCGCAACCGGGGCGGAGCCCGTCGCGCTGCTGGTCGATCCGACGGGTGAATTTCTCTACACCGCAAATCAGGCCGGCGAATCCATTTCGGTGTTCTCCATCGACGCCACCGACGGCTCGCTGACCTTCCGAGCAACCGCCACAACGCTTGGTCGGTCCCCCGCGTCACTCGCCGTCAACAGTGCGAGTTCGTTCTTATTCGTCGGCAACAGCGAAATCGGGACCAATCCCGCAAGTGTCTCGTCGTTTTCTATCGATTCATTGACCGGGGTGCTTTCTCCGGTGGACGCCACGCTGGTGGGAAACGGAGCTCTCTCGATCACCCTGCACCCCGCCGGAGCGTTTCTATACGCGGTCAGCGACTCTGCCGGAGACGTGGCACTGTTGTCGGTCGACGTAGGCGGCAACCTAGCGGTCCCTGATCCCTCGACAGTCACGCTTGGACCTGGCGGAGCCAGCATCATCGTGACGCCCGGCGGTGCACACGCATACGCGATCAATCGGGTCGACAACACCGTTCAAGATTACTCGGTCGCTGTTGATGGAACGCTGACCGCGATCAGCACGTCGCCGCTCGACACGGGAACCGCACCCTCAAGCCTGATTGTTGATCCGCTCGCAGAGCGGCTGTACGTGACGAATGCAGGATCAGCCGACGTGTCGGTGTTCTTAATTGACGGGGCGACCGGCGCGTTGACCAAGGGCAGCACGACTCGTGCACAACGCGGCCCGCAGTCCTTGGCCTTCGTCACGCGCGGCGTGGCCGCCTCTGCCAAGGCAAAATACGCTTTCATCTTGAACCAGGGCGCCTCGACGATCTCCTCGTACGACGTCAACGCCGTGTCCGGCGTGTTGAGCCCGAACGGAGCGCAGTTGCTGACCGGCGGGCTGGGCATTCCCCGCGCGACGGCCGTGGATCCGTTTGCGCGGTTCGTGTACGTCGCGCACGCGTCCAACGAAATCTCCGCGTATCGGATCAACGCGGCGAACGGAAGTCTGCCGTCCGTCGATACCGTTACAGCGGGGGTGGATCCAAGTGTGACGGTCAGCGTCGACCCTACGGCCGTCACCATCGAGCCGTCGGGCCGATTCGCCTACGCCGCGGGCAGCAGCCTCGCCGGATCAACCGGCTGGCAAGTGGTCGTCCTGACGATCGATCAGTCAACCGGAGAGCTGACCGAGGTCACCGGGGCCGGGCTCGACATTGGAACGTTGCCGGTGTCCATGACCGCCGACCCCACCGGGCGGTTCCTCTACACCGTGGACTCCGGGTCGGACTCCGTTTCGGCGTTCACCATCGACCCGGCCACCGGCCTGTTGACCAGCGTGGGCGCGGCGCTGTCGGTCGCCGACGATCCGCGCAGCGTGGCCGTGGATGCCTCGGGCCGATTCGCCTACGTGGTCAGCGCGGGCTCCACTCCCAACCAGATTCAGGGGTTTGCGATCGACGCCGACACCGGCGCGTTGACTTCGCTCATGAGCCCCCTGGCAACCGGCACCAACCCGCAGGCGGTTGCCGCGGACCCCACCGGCCGATTCGTATACGTGGCCAACGCAAACGCCAACACGATCACGCCCTACGCCATCGACATCGAAGAGGTCATCGACGCCAGGATGGGAGAACTCACCGCGGGCAACGTGTCCACCCCGACTGGGACGAGCCCCACCGCGCTGGCGGTTGAGCCTGGAGGGAAGTTCATCTACGTAACTAACCAAGCGTCCAACTCGCTCGCCACGTATTCGATCAGTCAGACCACCGGCAATCTGACTCGCGTCAGCAGTGCCTCGATCCCGTCTGGCACCCTGACCACCCCGATCGCGATCGGGCTCACCTTGTTCATCGAGTAACGAGCCTCCCCGACCGGGAAGGCTTAGACCTGAAACTGGGCTTCGTACAGCGCGGTGTAAAGGCCGCCGCGACGCAGCAGGTCATCGTGCGTGCCGGTCTCGACGATCCGGCCGTGATCCATGATTATGAGGCGGTCCACGGACCGCAGCGTGGACAGACGGTGGGCGATGATCAACGTGGTGCGGCCCGCGATCAGCCGCTCGAGCGCCTCTTGGATCTGCACCTCGGTCTCGCTGTCGATGTTCGAGGTGGCCTCGTCCAACACCACGATCGGCGGATCTTTGAGGAGGGCCCGCGCAATGGCGAGGCGTTGTTTCTGGCCGCCCGACAGCTTGACCCCCCGCTCGCCCACCAGTGTGTCGTACCCCTCGGGCAACGCGGCGACGAATTCGTGCGCACGGGCCGCGCGCACCGCGTTGTCCAGGTCCGCGTCGGACGCGTCCGGCCGCCCGAACAAGAGATTCTCGCGCACGGTGCCGTTGAAGAGCACCGGGTCCTGCGGCACGAGCCCGATCTGATCGCGCAGGCTCCGCAGCGTGAGCCCGCGGATGTCGCGCCCGTCGATTTCGATGCGGCCTGATCCCGCGTCGTAGAACCGCAGCAGCAACTTCACCACCGTGCTCTTCCCGGCCCCGCTGGGCCCGACCAGCGCGACTTTCTCGCCCGACGCAATGCCCACATCAAGGTCGTGGATCACCTCCACATCGGACCGATACCCGAACGACACCTGTTCGAAGCGCACCTCACCGCGGCCACGCGGCAACATCACGGCCTCCGAGGCCTCCACCACCTCGGGCTTGGCATCGAGGATCTCGAACACGCGCTCGCCCGAGGCCAACGCGTGCTGGAGCATGTGGTTGACGGAATGGATCTGGTTGATCGGCACGTAGAACATCGCCAGGTACGACAGAAATGCCACCAGCTCACCCAGCGTCATCCGACCGGCCACCACCTCGCGTGAACCCACGCCGAGGATGAGCAGCGTGCCCACCGATCCGAGGAACACCATCGAGGGCGAATACACCGACCACACCCGAGCGACCCGCAACTGCTCGCGGCAATACGCCCGATTGTGCGCATCGAAACGCGCGGCCGCGTAAGCCTCGCGATTGAACGCGAAGATTTCGCGGATGCCGGAGAGGTGATCCTGAAGCACCGCGTTCAAGCGACCCGATTCCTGCCGGATCGCGCGGTAGAGCGCGTGCACCCGTCGCGTAAAGACCGACGCCCCGAGTACGAGGAAGGGGATGGGGATCAATGCCAGCAACGCGAGCTGCCAGTGCATCGCGAACAACATGACCGCGATCCCGACCAACGCGAGACCCGCCATCACCAGCGACTCCACGCCGTCGATGAAGATCCGTTCGAGGTTGGTGACGTCGCTCGTGACGCGTGAGACCAACTCGCCGCTCGCGCGCTGGTCGTAGTACCGGACCGACAACACCTGCAACTTGTCGTACACCGCTTTGCGGAGATCGTAGATCACACGCTGCTCGAGCACGTTGTTGAGGCGGACGCGCGCGCCGGTCAACACATTGCGTCCCAGGTAGGCCAGCGTCAACGCCGCCATCAGCCACGGCAGCGGCTCCAGGTCCGCCGGACGGACCACCGTGTCGATGATCAGTTTGATGATCCACGGCGGAACCAGGTCGACCAGAGTCGCGAGGACCGCGCACGCCAGCGCGGCGAGCGCGAGCGTCCGGTAGGGCGCCAGATACCTCAGGACGCGCAGGAGTAACCGCATACGCGGGTTATACCACGCACCGAGGCCTCACGGAAACGTGCTTAGCGAAGTGCGCGCCATAATGGGCCGCAGGCTTCTTTCCACGTGGCGCGGCAACGTGCTTAGCGCCGGGGGGCGCTGCCAACGAGCCGAAGGGCCTCCCTGCACATCGCGCAGCAACGTGCTTCGCGAAGTTCACGCCGCACAGTCTGGTGTGGTATCCTGCGGCGTGCCCGAACCCTCCGTCACCACCGACGGGCCTACCCGGCGACGCCTTGCCGCCGTGGGATTCGCGCTAGGGCCCGTCGCCGCCCTGGCGGTCTGGGTCTTCCCACTCCCCGTGGTTCCGCAGGCGCACGCCCTGGCCGGCCTCCTCGCGTGGGTGGTGATCTATTGGATCACCGAACCGATCCCGATCCCCGCCACGGCGCTGCTCGCTCCGGTCGCGGCCGTGGCGCTCGGCGTGGGCAGCGCCAAAGACGTCTTCGCGCCGTTCGCGCACCCGGTCATCTTCCTGTTCATCGGCAGTTTTCTGATCGCCGAAGCCATGATCGTGCACGGCCTCGACCGTCGCATCGCCTACTGGGTCCTCACACGACCCGTCATCGGCGAAAGCCCGGCCCGGATTCTATTCGCGGTGGGCCTATTGGCCGCCGGGATGTCGCTGTGGGTCAGCAACACGGCCACGACCGCGATGATGTTGCCGATCGCGACGGGTATGCTGGGCGCGCTGGCGGGTGCGCGCCGCAACGCCCAGGAGGCGTCCCCCTCGCCCGCGGCGTGGCGCTACAGCACCGCACTGATGTTGATGGTGGCCTACGCCGCGTCCATCGGCGGTCTGGGGACGGTGATCGGCACCCCGCCGAATCTGATCGGCAAGGGGTTGATCGCGGACCGACTCGGGGTGGACATCGGGTTCGTTCAGTGGATGCAATTCGGCATCCCGATCGTCATCGTGACGTTCGCCGCATTGTTGGTCCTGCTCTACGCGCTGCACCCGCCGGACCTGGGATCCTTGACCGGGGTGGCCGCGTTCCTCGCCCGCCAGCGGGCCGCGCTCGGGGCCATGGGGCGCGGCGAACGCAACGCGGCCGTCGCGTTCGGCACGGCCGTCATCCTGTGGCTGGCGCCCGCCGGCCTCGTCTTGATATGGGGTGCGGACTCCGGGGTTGCCAACTGGTACGACCGCCACATCCCGGAAGCCGTGGTCGCGCTGATCGGCGCAGGCCTGTTGTTCGTATTGCCCGTTGATTGGCCCACCCGTCGGTTCACCCTCTCGTGGGAGGAAGCCGAGCGGATCGACTGGGGCACGATCCTGCTGTTTGGAAGCGGCCTGGCCTTGGGAGAGCTGATGTTCCAGACCGGTCTGTCCGAGGCGATCGGCCGCGGCGCGGCGCAGGCGTTGGGAGCCGACAGCCTGTGGACGCTCACCGCGTTTGCGATCGCCCTGGGCATCGTATTGAGCGAGCTCACGTCCAATACCGCGTCCGCCACCATGGTGATCCCGGTGGTCATCGCCATTGCCCAGGGCGCGGGCGTGAGCGCCCTTCCGCCCGCCTTGGGCGCGTGTCTGGGAGCGAGTTTCGGGTTCATGCTGCCGATCTCCACCCCGCCCAACGCCATCGTGTACGGATCCGGGCTGATTCCGATCCAGCGGATGATCCGCGCAGGGGTGTTGCTCGACCTCGTCGGCTTCGCGGTGATCTGGGCGGGGTTACGAGTCCTGTGCCCGCTGTTGGGTTTGCTCTGATTCTTAGAACTTGAGGATCTGGCCGACCGCCAACCCCTCGCGTCGGGCTGCGCCGCCCGCGATTTCCAGCACGTACCGGGCCGGAACGTCGAACTGATAGATCGGGCACGGATCGGCTTTGCACGGCGGTGTGTCGGGCAGAATCGCCACCACCCGCTTGGATTCGTCGAGCCAGATGAGGTCGAGCGGAATCAGGCAGTTTTTCATCCAGAACGCGTACCGTCCCGAGGTGTCAAAAACAAACAGCATGCCGGTTCGAGGGGGAAGGGTTGCACGGAACATCAGGCCCCGCTCGCGTGCCTCCGGCGTCCGAGGAATCTCCACGGAGTAGACCACTCCGCTCGGGAAGGTGACCGTGCCGCGGTCGGACAGCGTGGCTCCGGCTCCTGCGCCGGAGGACCCCGCCACGTGCAAGAACGCGAGCAACACCGACCCGGCAGCGACTCGCGTGAAACGTCCTTTCGTCATGGCGAATCTATGCTAGCAGAACCCCCCGCGAGCCCACAACGTCACCGCCTGACATAAGATTCGGCGCTGTGGTATGATTCGGGCATCTGTAGGTCTACGGGAGGATGAATATGCCGACATTAACGCCGACATTAACTATGACCGCCACCGCGCGCGAGCAGATTCTCGCTGCCATGAACATGCCGGGACGCACTGCACACGGTCTGCGCTTGACCGTGAAATACCCCGGGACCCGCAACCAGACCTACGGATTGAGTCTGGTGGAAAAATCCACTCCCGACGTCAACGACGTCATCGTGGAACTCGACGGCATCAAGGTGTTTTTGGAAAAGCAGAACGCTACGTTCGTGGACGGCGCCACCATCGACTACCTCACGGGTCCCAGCGGCAGCGGGTTCAAGATCGAAAGCCCGTATCAACCGCCGACGGCCCAGATGCCGACCGAACCGCCGACCGGTCCCCTGGCTGACGCCGTTCAAAAGGTGATTCGCGAGCAGATCAATCCCGCGGTCGCTGGACACGGCGGATACGTCTCCCTGGTGGATGTGAAGGACGAGATCGCCTACGTTCGATTGGGCGGCGGGTGCCAAGGATGCGGGATGGCCGACGTCACGCTCAAGCAGGGCGTCTCCGTGATGATCAAGAAGGCGGTGCCCGAGGTCAAAGATGTCTTGGACATCACCGACCACGCGAACGGCACCAATCCATATTATCAGCCCAGCAGCAAGTAGCCTGATCCCCCGATAACGCGGCGCCTGCTGCGTTGTCGCGTCGGTTCGCGTGCTCACGTACGACCCAGTACGCTCCGCGCGCAACCTTCGCTCCGCCTTGCGACCCACCTTCGAGGAGACATTGTCGGAAGTCCCCGAAGGGGGCATTCGCCGCGTTCTCGGCGGCCAGGCTGGCAACCACCACGTAATGAGCCGTGATCCACTTCCTGTGAAGAAACGACTCCTGCTCTTGATGCCCGCGACCACGTACCGTGCCGCGGACTTCCTCGCCGCGGCCCACCGACTCGGGGCGGACGTGGTGGTGGGGTCCAACCTCCCGCAGATCCTCGAGGCGTTCTCCGAGGGCGGAACGATCACGCTCGACTTCGACGACCCCGCGGCCGCGGTCGAACAGATCCGTCCCCTTCCTCCGTTCGACGCGATCATCGGGGTGGACGAGGAGAGCGTGTCGCTCGCGGCCATGCTCTCCGCCGCGCTCAAACTCCCGCACAATCCGGTCGAGGCCGTGGCCGCAACCCGCAACAAGGCGGTCGCGCGACGCATCTTCCGAGAAGCGGGCCTGCCAGCCCCGCGCTTCGAAGTCATCGGGGTGGAGGAGGACCCTGAGCCGGCGGCCACACGCGTCGGGTATCCGTGTGTGGTCAAGCCGCTGATCCTTGCAGCCAGTCAGGGCGTGATCCGGGCCGACGACGCGGCGTCGCTACGCGCCGCGGTGACGCGCGTGTCCGCCATTCTGGCCGCGCCCGCGGTCCGGAAGCACGGTCCGGCCTCGCGGCAACTCCTGGTCGAAGCGTTCATTCCCGGCCGGGAGGTCGCGCTCGAAGGACTGTTGCGACACGGGCGCTTGGACGTGTTGGCGCTGTTCGACAAACCCGATCCCCTGGACGGCCCGTTCTTCGAGGAAACCCTGTACGTCACGCCCTCGCGCCTGCCCCGGCCGATCCAAGACACGATCGCCGACTGCGCCGAGCGAGCCGCACGGGCGTTGGGCCTGCGCGACGGCCCGATCCACGCCGAGTTGCGGGTCAACCAGCAAGGTCCGTGGCTGCTCGAAGTGGCGGCTCGATCGATCGGCGGCCTGTGTTCGCGCGCCTTGCGATTCGGAACCGGCCTCACGCTGGAAGAGATCATCATCGGACACGCGCTGGGGATGAAGATCCCGTCGCTGGAACGCGAGCGCCGCGCCGCCGGCGTGATGATGATTCCGATTCCGAACGCGGGGAAGCTCGTCGCTGTACGGGGCCGCGAGGCGGCCCGCGGCCTGCCGGGCATCGAGGAGGTCACCATCCTGATGCGTCGCGGCCAGCGGGTCGTCCCGCTGCCCGAGGGCAGCCGCTATCTGGGGTTCATCGTCGCACGAGGCGAAACGCCCGAACAGGTCGAAGCCGCGCTGCGCCAGGCCCACAAGTGCCTGGCGATCGACATCAACCCGTAGCGGTCACGCTAGGCTTGTCTGTAGATGTAAACGCCCATCAGCACGCCGATGACGCTCAGCAGGTTGATCTTCACCGAGGCGCCGGCCGTCACGGTGATGAGGAAGAGATCCACGGTAATGGGGTTGGTGATCCCGATGTTGAGATTTTTCAGGAACAGCGAGCTGATCGGGCCGGTGGGAGCAACCGCGCGGAGAATCTCGGCCACCACACCGCCGAACAGCCCGCCCACGATGACGAAGAAGATCAACAGCCAAGGCGTCTTGCGAAGTATTGCCATCGAGGATATCCTTTCGCGCGGTTCGCAGGACAGTAAAACCGTTAGCAGGTGCTTGTCAAGGCGGACGGGCCCGTTGATTTGGAAAGAAGGTGAATGCTACGATGTCGATTCATGTCGAGGAGCGTGACGCGATGCGTTCCGTCATCATATTGGGTTCGGGTCCGGCGGGGTTGACCGCGGCTCTCTACGCCGCCAGGGCCAATCTCCGCCCCCTGGTGGTGGAGGGTCTGCAGGCCGGCGGCCAGCTCACGATCACCACCGAGGTGGAAAACTATCCGGGCTTCCCCAAGGGAATTCTCGGCCCCCAGTTGATCCAGGAGATGCGCGCGCAGGCCGAGCGGTTTGGCGCGGAGTTCGTGCGCGGTGACGTGACCAAAGTCGACCTCCACGGCCCGCCGTTCCGGCTGTGGGTGGAGGGTGAGAGCGACCAGCAGTGCGAGGCGCTGATCATCGCCACCGGCGCCTCGGCCAAGTTGCTCGGGCTGGAGTCGGAGCGACAGTTGATGGGTCGGGGCGTGTCGGCCTGCGCCACCTGCGACGGATTCTTTTTTCGGGATCGCAAACTGATCGTGGTGGGCGGCGGCGACACCGCGATGGAGGAGGCGCTTTTTTTGACCAAGTTCGCGTCGCAGGTGACGGTGGTGCACCGGCGGGACAAGCTCCGCGCCTCCAAAGTCATGCAGGACCGCGCAAGAAAGAATCCCAAAATCGACTTCGTGTGGAACAGCGCCGTGGAAGAGATCCTGGGCGCCGAGCGGGTGGAAGGCGTGCGGCTGCGCGACACCAAGACGCAGGCCACGAGCGAACGCGCCGTGGACGGCGTCTTCGTCGCCATCGGCCACCAGCCCAATACCTCGCTGTTCGCGGGTCAACTCGCGATGAACGACGTGGGCTACATCCTGACGTCGAACGGGACCAAGACCAGCGTGCCCGGTGTGTTCGCGGCGGGCGACGTCCAGGACCCCGCCTACCGGCAGGCGGTGACCGCGGCCGGTACGGGGTGTATGGCGGCCATCGACGCCGAGCGTTATTTGGAAGCGCGTCACGGGTAAGACGAGGAGACCATGGGGAATATTAGGGATCTGAACGCGCTCCGACGGTTCGCGCCGGAGAAAATGCAGAAGGTCGGTCTGTTCGAAACGCCGCGGCTGTTCTGTGATCTCTACTGCCTGGAAGCGGGTCAGGCGCAGAAGGCCCACAGCCACGGGGATGCCGACAAAGTGTATCTGGTTCTCGACGGACAAGCCCATATCCAAGTGGGCGCGGACCGTTACGACCTGGGGCCGCAAGAGGCCGTGCTTGCTCCGGCCGGTTCGGACCATGGGGTCAGCAACCCGGGCCCTGGGCGCTTGGTGCTCTACGTCTTCGTGGCGCAGACTCCATCGACCTCGCCTGCCAAGGACAGCCACTCGCACGAACACGGACAGGGGCACCGCCACTAACAGGAGAGGATGATCGAGTCGCGGTACGATGCCGCGGCCTTTTATCGTGGGTATTAGCCAGGAGGGCTCGATGAATCGATTTGCGGAGCGGCCGCACCGCCGCGCACTGATCCTGATGACCGGCCTCGCGTTGGCCGCACTCCTCTGCACGCCCACCACGGCGGTGGTGTCCGGTGCGAACGCTGCTCGGTCCGCGCTGGAGGAGGGCAAGGCGTTCGAAGGCAAAAAGGAGTTCTCCAAAGCCGCCGAGGCGTACGAGCGGGCGATTGCGGAATCCCCCAAGGCGGCGGAGCCCCGGTACCGATTGGCGATCGCCCTCCGCGCCCTTGACCGTCGCCCCGAAGCAGTGGAAGCCCTCAACCAGGCGCTCGCGATCAAACCGACTTACGGCGAGGCGCTGGTCTTGCTGGGACAAATCCAGGAGGAACGAGAGCTCTGGACCGACGCCATCGCGGCCTACCTCAAGGCGCAGGAGGCGGGCGTCAAAACCGCCGACCTCCAAAGTCGGTTGGGCAATGCCTACCGCCACACCCGCGAGTACGACAAGGCCGTGGCGGTGTATCAGAAAGCGGCGGCGCTGGACCCGGCCAATCTCGTCATCCGGTATGAACTGGCCAACACGCTCGCGGAGATGGACCGCGGCGGCGACGCCCTGGCCGAATACGACAAGATCCTCGCCAAAGACCGCGACTTTTACATGGTGCATTTCCAGAAAGGGCTCGTCTACAAACGCCAAGACAAACTCGACCCCGCCGAGATGGAATTCACCGCGGTGTTGACCGCGAATCCCCAGATGGCTACGGCCTTCTTCGAACTGGGCCAGGTGTATGCGCGGATGGGGAAGACCGGCGCTGCGGCCGCGGCCTATCGCGAGGTCGCCGCGATCAACCCTTACGTGGGGAACGTGAACACACGCCTCGGCGAAATCGCCTTCGCCGACGGCAAAGTCGATTCCGCGATTGCGTACTTCAAAAAGGCGCTGGAGCGCGACACCGAGCAGTTCATGATCTACTTCCACCTCGCGAACGCCTACAAGAAACGCGGCGATCTTCGCGAAGCGGCCGACGCGTATCAACAAGTGATCAAGCTCTTTCCCGTGTTGTTCGACGCCCGATACAACCTCGGCGTCGTGTTCAGCCAGCAGAACCGGTGGGTCGACGCGGAGAAAGAGTTTCAGGAGACGCTGACCTTGAATCCGCGATTCAGCCCGGCGCACTACCAGATGGCCGCCACCCAGGTCAAACTCGGTAAACGCCAGGAGGCCAAGAAACACCTCGAGGACTATATCAAGATGGCGCCGGAGGGCGAGTACCTGGCCGACGCCAAGAAACTGTTGGCGTCGCTGTAGTCCACGCATGGCCCGCTCCAACGCGCCTCGCCTCGATCCGGGCTCGTCGCGAGCGTTTCAGAAGCGGCTGCTCGCCTGGTACCGCCGCCACGGTCGCGACCTGCCGTGGCGAGACACCACGGATCCCTACAACGTCCTGGTTTCGGAGATCATGCTGCAGCAAACGCAGGTCGAGCGGGTGATTCCCAAATACCATGAGTTTCTTTCCAAGTACCCGACCGTCGAGGACCTGGCCCGTTCACCGATCGAAGAGGTGACCAGAACCTGGTATCCGCTCGGGTACAACATTCGTCCCGTTCGCCTGCACGGCATCGCGCGCGAAGCGGTCGCGCGCTACGGCGGAACGATCCCCTCATCGGAGGAAGCGTTGCTGTCGATGAAAGGCATCGGCCGCTACACCGCCGGCGCGGTCAGAAGCTTCGCGTTCGGACTCGACGCGCCGATCTTGGACACCAACGTGGCGCGCGTCCTCGCCCGCGTGTTTCTGCCCGAGGCCGATCCGAAACGTGGGGCGGACCGGACCAGGCTCTGGACGCTCTCCGAAGCGCTGATTCCTCGCGGCAAAGGGTACGACTTCAACCAGGCGCTGATGGACTTCGGCGCAACCGTGTGCACCGCGCGGAAACCCGCGTGTCCGACCTGCACGATGCGGACGATCTGTAAAACGTACCGGCGCGAGACCCGTCGCCATGTCACCAGCCGACGACCCCGCCCCGGTTGAGATCGCCGCGGCCGTCATCGAAGATCACGGGCGGTTGCTGATCGCCCGCCGGTGGGACGACGCGGTCCTGGGCGGGTACTGGGAGTTTCCCGGCGGCAAGCGCAGACCCGGTGAAACGTTGATCGCCTGCCTGCACCGCGAAGTGGAGGAAGAGGTCGGCGTCGCGATCACGGTCGGCGACGTGATCGAGCGCGTCGCGCACAGATATGCACACGGCGCGGTGGAAATCAGTTTTTTTCGCGGGACGTTGACCTCCGGTGCGCCGACGGCCCGCGGTTGTGCCGAGGTGCGTTGGGTCTCGGCGTCCGAGCTGGCGCAGTACCGCTTCCCCCCCGCCAACCAAGCCGTGATCCGACGCCTCGCCGGTCGGTGACCGGTCCGCCTTGAATCCGCTCCGGCCCTCAGGTATGGTACCGGCGTGCGGTACGCGTTGGTCCATTACCACGAACTCACGCTCAAAAAGGGCAACCGCGGCTACTTTGTCCGCAGGTTGATCAGGAATCTCCAGCGGGGCCTGGCAGGCACGGGTGCGGGAACCATTGCCCAGACCGGCGCGCGCTTTCTGATCGACCTTCCCGACAAAGCCGATGAAGCCCAGGTTCGAGCGCGCCTTGCCCGCACCTTCGGCATCGCCAACTTCGCCATCGCGCAATCAATACCCCTGGACATGGACGCGCTCGGTCGCGCGGTTGAAGAATTGGTGAAGACCCGATCCTTCGCGTCGTTTCGGATCTCCGCCAAGCGGAGCAACAAGACCTTCGCGCGTTCTTCCAATCAGATCAACGTTGAACTCGGCGCGCTCGTGCAACGGTTGACCGGCGCACGGGTCGACCTCGAGGGCGCGGAGTTGACGATTTACGTGGAGATCCTGGATCGAGCGTGCCTGTTGTACGTCGATCGGATGTCCGGACCTGGTGGGCTGCCTGCCGGTGTGTCCGGTCGGGTGGCGTGCCTGATGTCGGGTGGGTTGGACTCACCCGTCGCGGCCTACCGGATGATGAAACGCGGGGCGTACGTCGTCTTTGTGCATTTTCACAGCCATCCCTTGGTCTCGCGCGCCTCGTCCGACAAGGCTAAGGAGTTGGCCGAGTGGCTGACCCAGTACCAATACGCCTCGCGTCTGTTTTTGGTCCCATTCGGCGAGGTCCAGCGCGAGGTCGTCCTGGCGGTCCCGGCTCCGCTGCGCGTGATCGTCTACCGCCGGCTGATGGTGCGGATCGCCGAGGCCATCGCGCGAACCGTCCGCGCGCAAGCCTTGGTGACGGGCGAAGCCCTGGGCCAGGTGGCGTCCCAGACCTTGTCGAACATGACGACGGTTGACGCCGCGGCCACGATGCCGATCCTGAGGCCCCTGGTCGGGATGGACAAGGAGGAGATCGTGCACCAGGCGCAGGCCATCGGCACGTACGAGATTTCGATTCAACCGGACGAGGATTGCTGCTCGCTGTTTACACCCAAACACCCCGCCACGGCCTCGACCACGCGCGAGTTGGAAGCCGCGGAGGCCCTGCTGGACGTGTCCGGGTTGGTGCGGATGGCGGTGAAACACACCGAAGAAACGCGGTACGCCTACCCGCCGCAAAAGGCTGGTCTCCAGGTCTAACAGGGTGCTGAAAAAGTCCTATGATTGAGAGTCCCACCCTGGTATACTGGCGCCGTCCCTTCGGAGGAGCGCCCATGCGTGGCAGCCAGGAGCCCCAGAGCGGGTTGTTCAGTTACGTGGCCCCGGA
>JBFLXB010000036.1 GCA_040757335.1 Nitrospirota bacterium
GAGGCAGCAGGTACGCCGTGTCTCGGTCCGCTGGGATAAATCGCGCCATGGGTCGGGCCTCCTGGGTGGACGAGCGACGCCATTATCCCACAACGGTGAACGGGACGAAAGTCCGACAGACTCCTAGGTCCGCCGTTAGCCAGTGGTAGCATGCCTCCCACATGGCGAGGAAGATCGCCATTGGCGGCGATGTTTCCGGAGTGTCGGCCAGTCGTCTCACGTCATCGATCAGGGTTTTCGCTCGCCTCAAATCCCCGAGGTAGACGAAATAGTTCACCGCGTTCAGTCCAATCCGCATCCGCAAGGTGTGGTCCGTAACCTGATCGGACAAGACCAGTGTGCGGTCCATCCATCGCCGGAGGCCTCGATGCGATGGTTGGCGGTGGATCAACGCAGCGGCTGCGCTCGTCATAACTCGGGCCTCGATCTCCACGGAGGGGAATGTGGGATCGCTGTGGACCCGTTGATCGAGCCACTCGATCCAGGGGTCCAGTGCGGCCATCGTAGTCAGGTAGAGAGTCATCATCTCGACTGCCGCAGACCATGCCAACAATGTTCCGGTGTGATCGCCGGTCGCCTGAAACATTTCAAAGGCCTTTTGGAACGAAGCCAGGCTCTCTGGAGAGCCAGAAAAGAACCGACAGGTTCCCTGCCAGTACACCAACCAGGGATCGGTCTGGACAATGGTCGTGGGCAACCGTTCGATCCACGATTGCAGTGTGCGACTGCGCCCTTGTCCGACCAGCACCGGCGCCTGCGTGAGGATGAGGCGCTGCACCGCAGCCCAGTCGCCCGCCCCCGCATACAGATCCACCGCGTCTTCGATGCGGCCGGAGGATTCCAACACCGTCCCGGCCCGATGGCGCACCTGGCTGAGTTCGGCTGGGCTAAAGCGCTCCTTCGCGCGGGAAAGCAGAAAGTCGCGAAAGAGATCGTGGTATTGATAGATGCGTTCGCTGCCAGGACGCTCTGACAGAAAATAGTTCGCGCGGGCCAGTTCTCCCAGCGTCTTCCCCACGTCGTGTGCACCCGCCATCCCTTCGGCCATCCGAACGGTCATGGCCGGCAGGAAGGCGCTCCGCAGCAGCAGATCCTGCGCGGGGCGCGCCAACTTCGCGAAGACCTCGCCGGCAAAGTAATCGAAGACCGACTCGGACATCGTGCGGGTCGGAGTGGACGCGTCGCTGCCGACCTTCATGGTTTGCAGCATCAACACGACCCCGGCCGTCCAGCCGTCGGTTTTGGCCTGAATGCCCTGCATCGTATCGATCGAGAAGCGCCGCCCCGTGCTGAGGGTCATGAGCGCGCGCGTTTCCGACGGCGTCAACCGCAGCGCATCCCAACTTAGCATCCCCATCTGTCCGCTGGCCTGGAAAGCGGCCAGGCTGGGCGGCGGGGCGCTGCGGCTGATCAGGATGACCACACCCCCCTCCGGAATCTGCGTGAGCCCCTCGCGCACGACGTCGTGAATGGGCGAGTCGGATGGCAGCTCGTGGTAGTTATCGAAGACCAGCACAAAGGGCGTGGGCAAGCGCGCAACCAGCGCCTCAAAGTAGCGTCGAGTGAACACCGGCAGGCCGGGCAGCCGATCCGGGGTCAGCAGCGGCAGCGGGCGGCGAAAACGCGGCGCGGCGGCTTTTGCGGCCAGTCCCAAGTAGTAGAACAACGACGCGGGGTCGGTATCGCCAGCATCGAGCTGGTACCAAATCCCCTTGAGCTGCTTGCATTCCACGTAGCTGGAGATCAAGGTGGTTTTTCCCGAGCCTGGTGGACCCGTGACCCACAGGATCGGCTGGGATCGCGTGCGATCCACGAGCCGGAACAGGCGCGGCCGAGGGAGCACCGCGGCCCCGAGGCGCGGGCGGCTGATCTTCGCGATGGATCGTTCGCGTTGTCCCGCCATCAGTGACCTCGCCCCCGCCGGGTCCCAGTGCCACCACGCGCCGATGGCGGTCTTCTTGACCCGCGTTTCGGCAAGGCGCTATAGTGAATCATCGTCAACGGAGGAGCGCAATGAAGTTGCACGTCAAGATCGAACGAGATGAAGCAGGGTACTATGTCGCGGAGGTCCCCGCGCTTCCCGGGTGCCTGTCTCAAGGGAATACTCGCGAAGAAGCGATCGCCAATGTGAAGGAGGCCATCGAAGGTTGGCTCGAAGTGATGGAGGCCAAACAGCCGACCGATCCAGCCGCCCTGGTTGAAATTGCCGTCTGATGGCTCATCTCGCACCCTGCTCGGGGGCGGAGGCAGTCAGGAAACTTTCCCGGGCAGGCTGGACGATCGCCCGCCAAAAAGGTTCCCACGTGATGATGACCAAGACGGGTTACCAATGGACCCTCTCGATCCCTCAGCATCATGAACTCGGCCCCGGCCTGCTTCGCAAATTGATCCGCCAGGCAGGCCTGACGGTCGACGAGTTCAACGCTTTGTAGCACCGGCACTTCAGAACCTCTACGTCACGGCCCCTCGTATCTGTTGATGAATCGTCTCCGTGGCCGGAGACGGCGGGATCTGGAGCTGGGCGTGCAGGGTCTCGCGGCAGCGGCGATACGTGGCCAGAGCCTCGGCCCGGCGGCCCAATGTCTGATAGCCCAGCATCAAGTGCTGGTAGAACGGTTCGACCAAGGGGTCGAGCTCGATGCCACGTTGATAATAGGTCACGGCGCGTTCCCAGTCCTTGCCGCGTTCGCAGCAGCGTCCCAGCTCGCTCAGTAACGCAACCAGCCGGCCATGGACCTTCTCGCGCCGGCTTAACGCCCAGGCCTCATCGCTCTCCTCCCGCAGAAACGGGCCGGCGTAGAGCCGAAAGAGCTTTTCCGCAGTGGCACATACCGTCTCGGCGTCCGGCGACGGCTGCTTGAGCGTCGAATCCAGATCTCGAATGAGCCGTTCGACGCTCCACAGATCCACCCACACCCGCTTCGGATCCAGCGTGAGTCGTCCGTCCGCGAGGAACACGGTTTCCTCACCGAGCAGCTTCCTCAACCGATGCAACGTGGTATCGAACGCTTGCCGGGCTGCATCCCCGTCCGCCTCGGGCCAAAGCGCTTCGGTCAGTTCACTTTGGGCTACGTCCCGCCCACCATGCGCGATCAGGGCTTTGAGCAGCGCGAGCGGTTTGCCGTGTTGGCTGCGCCGGCCCATCGAGAGGGGTTGATCGCCCCACAGGATCGAGAACCGGCCCAAGGTGTAGACTTTGACTGGCCAGGGCCAGGCCTCGATCCCGCGCGCCGATGGTTCCGGCAGCAGATTCCGCTTGCGGATGAGATGGCGGACATAGTCCACCTCGATCCCGTGCTCCAGGGCGGTGGCGCAGAGCCGCGACATGACTGTGGGCCGCGAGAAAGGCTTGTTCACGTAACCCTGCTCGCGCCCGATCGCCATCGCTCGCCGCAGCGCGGCAAGCCCGCGCTCGGCCGCGTCCTTGTCCGGTTGTCGATCCAACTTCCGATCCGAGAGATCCAGGTCGATCTGCGCACGAGCTAGGCAGCACTGGTGTTCGAGGACCATGCTGTTCATAGCGGCCGCAAGGTCAACAACCTGTCCCAGATGCGAGGCGACATCCTCCAGGCGGCCTCGCTCCAGCAGCACCTGAACCAGCCCGAGTCGGCATTGCGCCTCACTGAAGGGCCCTCCCACTTGGCACGCAATCTCCGTCGCCTGCTTTGCACGCTGAAGCGCCTCCTGAAGATTCCCGACTAGTATGGCGTGCCAGCTCGCAAGGTGGTGGTAATGACTCGCTTCCAAATTGTTCCCGCTGCGCAGCGCGGCCCTCACTCTATCCAGGTATTCCGCTCCACGCTTCACGTCCCCCATGCAGAGCGAACCGTACACCCCCTGGGCCAAGGTCCAGCCGTCAAAGAGATGCGCGCCACTCTCTTCCGCCAGTTCTAGCGTTCTGTTCACGGTCCGAAGACAGGCCGACAAATCGGCCTTTACCAACCAATTGCGCGTCGCTTCCCACGTCGCCGCGATGATCTTGTTGATGGGCGCAGCGTGCGGCGACTCCGCCAGCATGAGGATCTCATCGGTCATCGCCTTACCGAATGCGTAGTCCCCGATGTAGGTGGCATAGTGGATTGCGGTCATGGCAACCCGGATGCGCAAGTTGATGTCCGTCACGTGCCGGGACGATTCCAGTGCGCGGTCGACCCAACGCCGCAGCCTTGGATGCTGCGGTTGGCGATGGAGCATGGCCATGGATGCGCTCGCCGCCACGCGGGCCTCAATATCCGGGGAGGGGAACTCTGGACTGGTCCTCATGCGCTGATCAAGCCACTCGATCCACGAGTCCAACCCGGTGATGGCTTGCATCGGGAGCCCAATCATGTCGACCGCCGCAGACCAGGCCAACCAGGTTCCCGCTGAATCGTCGGCGGCCTGAAACAACTCGAAGGCCCTTTCAAAAGAGCGAAGGCCTTCCCTCACCCCGTACGAGAACTGGCAGACCCCGAGCCAGTACAGCAACCACGGCTCGGCCCCGACTAAGTCCTTCGGCAATCGGTCGATCCACTCTTGCAGCGTGCGACTGCGGCCCTGTTCCACGAGAACTGGCGCCTGCGTGACGATGATCCGTTGCACCGCGGCCCAGTCACCCGCACCAGCGTACAGGTCCACCGCCTCCTCGAGGCGGCCGGATTCTTCGAGAAGCGTCGCGGCGCGCTGGCGAATCCGGCTCAACTCGACTGCGCTGAATCGCTCCCGCGCCTGAGAGAGGAGAAACTCTCGGAATAAATCGTGGTACCGGTAGATCCGGTCGGTTCCAGGACGTTCCTCGACAAAGTAGTTCGAGCGGCTGAAGTCCGCGAGGTTCTTCCCCACTTCTCTTGCGCCGGTCAGCCGTTCAGCGATCCCGAGTGTCATGGAGGGCAGGAACGCGGTCCGAAGCAGCATTTCCTGAACGCTCCGAGACAACTTCGCGAAGACCTCGCCGGCAAAGTAGTCGAAGACCGACGCAGACATGTTCTGGGCCGGAGATTGCGCATCGCTCGCGACCTTGATGTGTTGCAGCATCAAGACGACCCCGGCGGCCCAGCCGTCGGTTTTGGCTTGGATGCATTGCATCGCGTCGTTCGAGAATCGTTTCCCCGCGGTGAGCGAGATCAGCGCGCGAGTCTCTGGCGGGGTGAGCCGCAGGGCATCCCAATTCAGCACCTGCATCTGTCCGTTGGCGTGGAAGGCGGCCAGGCTTGGCGGCGGGGCGTTGCGGCTGATCAGAATCACCACGACACCCTCCGGGATCTGAGTCAGCCCTTCGCGCATGACGTCGTGAATCACCGAGTCGGATGGGAGCTCGTGGTAGTTGTCGAAGACCACGACGGATGGCCGGGGCAATCGCTCGGTCAGCGCCTCGAAATACCGGCGGGTAAACACCGGCAGACCGGGCAGACGATCCGGGGTCAGGAGCGGCAGCGGCCGGCGCACGCGGGGCGCCGCCTTTTTGGCGGCTAATCCCAGGTAATAGAACAATGACGCCGGATCGGCATCGCCGGCGTCGAGATGATACCAGATGGCTTTGCGCCGGCGAACGGCGAGATAGCTGGAGACCAGCGTGGTCTTGCCGGAGCCTGGAGGCCCATTTACCCAAAGGACACGACGCGGACCCGGTCGGTCCAACAGGCGAAACAGCCGCGGCCGTTGCAACACTTTCGCAGACACGGGCGGACTGATCTTGGCCAGGCCGCCGAGGTGTTGCCTGACACGGACCATAAGGCCCTCTGGGGACCGCGTGGGAAAGGAGCGTCAGTATACATAAAAGTCAAGCTCAGAGGGAAGCATTAAATTCATTAAATTCATTCCCGTGGCCCCGAAAACTGTCTCAGTAAGGGGGTTCACGTCAAACACTTCTGAGCCCCGGAAGGTGGGCATCCGGTCGTTGTGTTGAAACTGTACTAGCGCCGTCCGCTTGGGGCGGTACGGCGCGCATGGCCGTAATCAATCCTCGTGCCGCCTGGCTCTGTCCATCCTGGCGCGCCAGCCAACAAGCGATACCCAATGCCAGCAGCGCGGCCCCGGCTCGCCCCCACCCACGTCCCTAAAACTCACGTCCAAGTTGCAGTCGAAGTTGACTTCTTATTTTTAAGAAGTTATGATGGCTACCCGTGTGGCGCGTGCGTGAGCACCGGGAGTTGGGAAAGCGGGCCCGAAAGCTGCCCGTGGCTGTGTTAAAAAAATACGAACTCTGGAAAAATCTTGTGTTTCGACACGGACCGGCCGTTCTGAGAACATTTCCCGGCTTCCACGATGAGAAGCTTAAAGGCGAGCGATCGGGCCAACGCTCGTCGCGTCTCAGCCTTCAGTACCGCGTCATTTATCAAGTGGAGGAGCGTGAACAGGTCGTCTACGTGCTGGATGTGACGCCGCATCAGTATTCGGAGAGCCCAGCCATGAAGAAAGCAACTTCCACGCAGTTCATCCCCGCGAAACCGCGCATCATCCTGACCACCGGGGAGGTGATCAAAATGCTGCGAGACTTGAAGGGCTGGACCCAGAAGGACCTGTCCCTGCGATGCGGCATCAGCCCGAGTAACCTGAGCCTGCTCGAACACGACCGACTGGAGATCGGAAAAAGACGGGCTGAGCAATTGGCCAAAGCGTTCGGTATTCATCCGGCGATTATTATGTTCCCCGAATACGAAGGCTCCGAGATCGCCCGAGTCGCGTAGCCAGACACCCGCCCAATGGCAGCTGCCTTCAGGAGGAGCTTGAGCCGCCGAGTCATCCGTGACGATCTCTGAAGCAACCACTGCCGAAGACTATACGACCGGGCCGAGCGAGATCGTAACGGCGCGTCATCATGGCGTCGAGACAACGTCCGCTGCGAATCATACCGTAGGAGGAAGGACGCAGACGAGCCGTGGGCTTCGCTGGTCATCATGGCTTGCCTTCCTGACTAGAAGTGACTATGATTGGTCTATGAAAACCGTCCGCATTGCCGAACTCAAAGCCCGACTCAGCGGGTATCTCCGAGAAGTCCGGAGCGGTCGATCCGTCACCGTGCTCGATCGCGATACGCCGATCGCACGGATCGTTCCCTATACCCCCGACGTCGCTTCCCTGATCGTCCACAAACCGCTGCCGAACGCCCCACCTCCCGGTCGCGTGAAGTTACCGCCCCCTCTTTCCATTAAGGGTGATATCGTTGACCTCCTCATGGTGGAACGGCAAGGCGAACGGTGATCGCCTACGTCGATTCGTCGGTTCTCCTACGGGTCGTGCTGGGACAGCGACACGCCCTCCGAGAGTGGCCCACCATCGAACGAGGAATCGCGAGTGCGTTGGTCCAGGTGGAATGCCTCCGAACCCTGGACCGACTCCGCATTCAGCAGCGCATCGACCAAGCCACCATCGCCGAGCGGCGCGAGGCGATCTACACGGTGATCGACACGTTGGAAATCGCTGCACTCACGCAGAGTGTGCTGTCTCGAGCCGCCGCGCCGTTTCCAACGGAACTCGGCACGCTGGATGCCCTCCATCTTGCCACCGTCCTGCTGTGGCGCGACCAGGTTCAGCAAGATCTCGTCATGGCTACCCACGATGCCGCGCTGGGCCTGGCCGCCCGGGCGTCGGGCTTGCGCGTGGTCGGCGTCTAGCCCGCGTTGCACCTCCCCGGTGGCAAGCAAGTGGCTGGGGTCCGACAACAAGATGCCGTATTCAAAGCCGAGCCGGACGCGATATACACGGTCTGAAAGTTACTCAGTCCAGCAGAAACGTCAGCCGTTCATCGGCTTTTGACGGCGTGATTTCAAGAATTTCCCCGCTGACAACATTTCCCGCCACAAACGGATCATCGTTCACCCTGCGTTGGAGATCTGACAGTGACGTGTTATGCGCCACAATCCCACCGCCCAAACGAGGCTGAAGACCGCCGGCCAACAAAAATACGCCGTCATCAAAACCGCGTTTGATCCATTCCTTGTGGCCGTCCATGAATTGGCCGGCTTGGCCTTTGTTGTCGGAAAAACGAAGAAGGACGATAAACATTGGACCTATTCTCTCCTTTCGGCATCAACTCCGTTTCTCCAACAACCCCTTGAGCACGCCCAACTCTTTCTTCAGCGCCGCACCCATCCGCGCAAAGTCCTGATCCGAGATATCCGACGTCTGAAAGAACGTGAACACGTACTCGCTGCCGTCGCCGTTGGGAATCACGCGCGAGTACGCCACATCCTCCTCGCCCCCTGCCACCGAGGTGTACATGTCCACGACTCCGGATCGAGGATCGCTCGCGTAGCGAAGGGTCATCTCTCCGCCCGGCGTGGTCACGATCCAGCGGCTCCCGTCGCGGCGCAGCTTCTGGCAAAAGACCACGGCCCACTGAGGAAGGGTCTCAATGTTCGCCACAAAGTCGAACACCGCGTTGGGGGTTGCCCGAATGGTGATGGTCTGGTGTACGCGTTCATGGGTCGCCTCCGGCTGGCGGTGTTGTGAACCACCGGCAGCGTAGGCGATGTCGGTGACAACCCTGTGTCAGCAGACCAGAGCGCGGCCTGGCGCTCGCACGTGCGGATGTAGTCGGAGAGGGTCGGGCCCGGGCGCGGGGGAAAGGTCTCGGGCAGCAGATGCGTCTCGACCAGATCATCGACGTAGGGGAACCGCCCCCACGCCAAGCTCTCCCCGATTCTGCAGCCGACGACCGCCACGGGTTCTCCGCCGTCAAGGACATAGGCAAACCGGTAGCCGGATGCCTCTTGGCGTCGGACTCGGGAGACGAAATCACTGCTAGCCACATGCGGACGCAGCTCGTGCATCACGGCGAAACACGTCGAGGTATCGTCGCATTGAGTCATCGTCGCATTGGCACCACGTCTGCTGCAAATCATACGTAGGTGCGAAAACGCAGACAAGCCGTGGGCCGTGGTGGTTAGCGACCTGCCTCCGCGGGGTGTGTGGTCGATGTCGCGGTCACGACCGGCGAGGTCAACGAAGGGCCCCACTTGCTTGAAGATTTCGCGCGGATTGAAGCGACGACCGGGGTCCCGGTGCGCACCGTCACGGCCGATGGCGCCCATGCGCATCCCGCCAACTACGCGGCGCTGGAGGCCCCCGGCACGTCCGTTGCTGCCCGTATCATCCGCCCGTATCATCCGCGCGTTGTGCTCACGCGTGAGCCCATGCTATGTTGGAGCCCTACCTATTTCATCTCGTATCGTTCGTGTCTCTGCGCGGGGCTGCCATGGCTCGAAGACATCCCTTACTTGCCAAAGTCACCCCGCCCAGCTTGCCGCGCATCCTGAATCGGCCGCGGCTCTTTCGAGTCTTGGACCGAGCGCGACAGCGGCCGATCACCTGGATTTGCGCGCCTCCCGGGTCCGGCAAAACCACGCTGGTCGCCAGCTACGCGCGCTCGCGGAGACTCGCGGTCCTGTGGGACCAGCTCGATGCGGGCGATGCGGACCCCGCCACGTTCTTTCACTACCTGGGGCTGGCGAGCCGCCAAGCCTCTCCGCGATATCGCAGGCCGCTGCCGCACCTCACGCCGGAGTACCTGCCCGGCCTGGCGATCTTTGCCAGGCGCTTCTTTGAGGAGGTCTTCGCACGCCTCAAAACGCCGGCGGTGGTCGTGTTCGACAACTATCAGGACGTGCCCGATGACGCGAGGTTCCACGAGCTGATGCCGCTCGGGCTGAGCGCGATTCCCCACACGGTGTCGGTCGTGGTGCTCAGTCGTCGAGCGCCCCACCCCGCCCTCGGGGCGCTGCAAGCTCGCCGGACCATGTCGGTGGTGGACGACGAGGCGCTCCGCCTGACCCCGACCGAACTGAGACGCTTGGCCGCCCTGCACATGAAGGGTCGCACCTCGCGGTCCCGGCGAGACCTTGATCGTCTGTATCAGCAGACCCAGGGATGGTTTGCCGGGGCGGTCTTGTTCCTCGATCCCCATCACGGCCGCTGCGATACGGCCGACGGCGAGGGCCGGCCGTCGCGGGAGATCCTGTTCGACTACCTGGCGTCCGAGGCCATGAAGGATCTGGATGCGGACACCCACACGGTGCTGCTCAAGACCAGTCTCTTGCCGAGCCTCTCGGTCTCAACGGCCCGGGCGCTGACCGGCGTGGACCAGGCCGGAGAGATTCTCGCTCGGCTCCATCGTGCCCGCTACTTTACCGAGCGGCGTTCTGATCCCGAACCGACCTATCAATACCACCCCTTGTTTCGGGAGTTTCTGCAGGCACGGGCCGCCACGGTCTACCCCCCCGAGGAACTGCGCGGTCTGCGCGAGACCGCGGCTCGACTCTTGGAGGGGACCGGGCTGATCGAGGAGGCGGGCGCGCTCTACCAGGAAGCCCGGCAGCACAACGGGCTTGTGCGGCTGGCACTCACCCACGCGCCGGCGCTATTTGTCCAAGGCCGATCCGCTCTAATCGAGCAGTGGATCGGCCATTTGCCGTTGCCCTTGGTTGAGCAGACCCCCTGGCTGCTCTATTGGCGTGCAAACTGCCTCCTGCCCGTCAGCCCGGCCAAGGCGCAGCCGCTCTATATGAGCGCGTACGAGCAGTTCCAGACGGCCGGAGACCGCGCCGGCGCCCTGCTGGCGTGGTGCGGCGTCGTGGATGCCATCTGGTATGCCTGGGAGGACCTTCCCCAGATGGACCCCTGGATCGAGCGATTTGCAACGCTCATGCCGGAAGGCGAGCCCTATCCCTCGCCAGAGATCGAGGCCGCCGTGGCCTGCGCCATGTTTAATGCCCTGTTCTGGAGACGCCCGGCGTTCGCAACGATTGCGCCCTGGGCGGCGAAGGTCATGGCCTTGCTGGAGAGCGCTCCGGTCCTGACGGTGCAGATGGGGACCACGGTCGTGGCCTTGGTCAACCACTACACCCACGTGGCGGACCTGGTGAAGGCCGAGCGCGTTCTGAGGTTGGTGGACCACGCCTTGCGCCGCAGTCCGCCGTTGCCGTTCGTCCGGCTCGCGCGCGAGCAGACCGCAGCGGTCCTCGCCTACATGCACGGCGATGCGGAGCAAAGCGCCCAGACGGTGGTCGGGGCCCTGGAGCTGGCCAAACAAAGCGGCGTGCCCCTCTGGAACGTGCCGCTCTGCGGCGGCGGATGTCTGGCCGCCCTCATAACCGGTGATCTCGTCGCCGCGCGACGGTACGTGGACCAGATGCTGGACCAGCCGCCGGAGTTTATCCATCTCTTTCATTCGTGGGCGTTGATGCTGGACAGCATCGTGTCGTGTGAAACGGGAGACCTCCACCGGGCGCTTCAGGCTGCCGAGTCGTCCCTCGCGCTCACTGAGCGGGAAGGGCCGTGGCCCGAATCCCTGAGCCGGCTCAGCCTGGCTGTGATCCTTCACCATCTCAGGCGGGAGGCAGAGGCGGATGCCCATCTGGCGCGCGCGGCTGCGATCGCAGACGACATGCAGAGTCGAGCCATGGAGCTGCACTATCGAATCGTCGCCGCCCAGCTCGCGTTCGATCGGCAGGATGATGAAGCCGGGCTGCGGGAGCTGCGCGCCGCCTTCAAGACCAGTGCGGAAACAGGGCTCATGGGCTGGCAGGTGTTGGCGGGCCCACGGGTCCTCGCCCGCCTCTGCGCCAGGGCCCTTGAGGCCGGGATCGAAACCGATTTTGCCCGCCGGCTTATCACCAGACGGAAGTTGATGCCGGACGCTACGGCAACCCACCTTGAATCCTGGCCCTGGCCGGTCAAGGTATACACCTTGGGTCGCTTCTCCCTGGTAAGGGACCAGAGGCCGGTGGCCTTTCGTGGAAAGGCCCAGAAGCGCCCGCTCGAGCTGCTCAAAGCACTCATCGCGCTGGGAGGCCGCGAGGTGGGTGAGGCGCGGATCATTGAGGCTCTGTGGCCCGAGGCCGAAGGCGACGCGGCCTACTATGCCTACACCATGGCGCTCAAACGGCTGCGGGAACTGCTGGGGAGCCCGGAGGCGGTGCGGCTTACAGAGCGCAAGCTCACGCTTAACCCGCAGCTCTGCTGGGTGGATATTTGGGCGTTTGAACGCGGGCTTGGCCAGTCCGCTGCCGATCCCATGTGTATGGAAACCGCGCTGGCGTTCTATCGCGGGCCGTTTCTTGGAGCCGACGACGCGCCCTGGGCCCTCTCCCCCCGGGAACGCACACGCGCAAAGTTCCTGAACGGCGTTCGCACCCTCGGCGCTCGGTTCGAAGCGCAGCAGCAATGGGCCGAAGCGATCCAGTGCTATCAGCGTGGCCTGCATGTGGATGATCTTGCTGAGGAGTTCTACCAGCGCCTGATGATCTGCCACCAGCGCCTCGGCCAGCGCGGGGAGGCCCTGTCCGCGTACCAGCGGTGCAAGAACGTCCTGGCGACGCACTTGGCCGTTGCCCCGTCAGCCGTGACCGAATCGATCCGCGCCGCGCTCACACCACCGTCACAATGACCATTGCGCGGTTGGCCTTTGGCCCCTGATCTTTCTCCGCGCCGTTCTCCTCGCTGCGTCCAGGATCCCCAGGCCAGTTGATCTGTTAGTTATCCGTTAGTCCTTGTTCGCTAACCTCTTCAACAGGATCGTCAGGATGGAGAGCTATATCATTCGCATTTACCGCCGCGACGCAAACCAAACGACCCGCGTCGAAGGGATCGTTGAACACGTGGGCACGCAGCAACACCACGCGTTTCACAGCATGCAGGAGCTGGTGGAGGCGCTCAGCGCGCCCCGCTCTAAGCGGAGCAAAGAAAAGAACAGGCCGCCTTCAACCGGCGTGGCTTGAAGAAACTTGGAGGAGATCATGGCAATACGAGGCAGGACACAGAGACGACACGGAGGAGTTTTCCTCATAGTCATGTTCGGGCTAATCAGTGCGCTGGCAGCCTGTAGCAGCGATGAGGATGGCAGTGGGCCCCCTGCGGCGCTGCCAGTGAACAAGGTCGAGCAGGTGGTCAGTGCCGCCGGCGGTACCGTCACGCACGGCAGCGGCGCGCAGGTTGTGGTGCCTCAGGGCGCGCTGGCCGGGCCGGTCACCATCGGCATCGAAGAGGTGGCGGCCAACTCCGCACCGACACTGCCGGCCGGTGTCAACGCCGTGGGCGCGACGTTTGCGGTCACGCCCCACGGCCAGACCTTTTTGCAAGACGTGACCGTGACGATTCCGTTCGATCCGGCACAGGTCCCTGCAGGCGTCCCGTTGAGCCTGCTCAAGACCATGAACCGCGCGGACGGGCCGTGGGAAGAGGTCGCAGGGGCCACAGCCGTGGGGAGCACTCTGAACGCCCAGTCTTCGGGCTTCTCACACTACGTTGTGACGGTCCGGCAGGTCGTGATCAATCCGAGCAGCCTAGCCGTAGTCTCAGGGGAAAGGGCCACCTTTCACGTCACCGTGCTCAACATTGATTCACCATTCACCATCCGGTGGCAACGCTCCACCAACGGTGGCGCGTCTTTTATTGACCTTGCCGCCACCGGCAGAAGTTACACCACGGGCCCAACTACATTGAATGACGACGGCGATCAGTACCGGGTGGTCGTGACCAACGACAGCGGCAGTATCACATTCGCAACAAGCCTGGCGGCGACATTGAGTGTGTCGCCGAACTCAGTCGCGCCAGACATTACCCAGCATCCTGGCAGCCAAACGGTAACCGTCGGGGCGAGTGCAAGCTTCAGCTGTGAGGCAAGCGGCACCGCTGTGCAGTACCAGTGGCAGATTTCCTCCGATGGCGGAGTGACCTTTGTCGATATTCAAGGAGCGGCCTTTGCGAACTACGTGTTCACGGTGCAGGCCAGCAACAACGGCGAACGTTACCGCTGCCGGGCATCGAACTCGGCCGGTACCGCGACAAGCAATACGGCAACGTTGACGGTTGTCATCCCTTCTGGCACGGAAATCCTTTCGCTGTCAATCGTCGGCGATGGGTTCGGTGTCGTGACCTATAACCCGCCAGTCGAGGGCTGCTCCAAGGCGATCGGCCCGACGACGTGTGAACGGGTGTTCAACGGTAACACGATCGTCATCCTGACGCCAACGGCGTACTCGGGTTCCACCTTCGGCGGCTGGACCGGTTGTGATTCCGTCAGCGGCAACGATTGTTCGGTCACGATGACCGGCAGCCGCGCGGTGTCGGCGGTGATCAACTGAACATGTCCGCAGCGACCGTCAATCCCCGGAGTCTATCCGTGACGTCAACACCTTCCGGAAGTGCACACTCGCCCGCTCCATCCCTTCCCGCTCGTAAAAGCGATGCGCTTCCGTGCGCTGGACTCCGGAGTCGAGGTGCACCTGCTGACAGCCTGCCGTTGCCGCAAGGTCCACTAACCACGACAACAGTGCAGCGCCGTAGCCGCGGGAACGCTGACTTGAGCTGGTGCAGATCATCGACGTAGAGAAACCGCCCCCATGCGAGGTTCTCCCCGATTCGGTACCCCGCAACAGCCACGGGCTCGCCGCCTTCGAGGACATAGGCAAGCCGGTAACCGGATGCCTCTTGGCGTCGCAGGCGGAACACGAAATCGTGTTCTGCCACATGCGGGCGCAGCTCGCGCATCACGGGGAAACACCGGGCAATTTCTTCGTCCGATTTCGCCGGTTTGATGTCCATACGCCGGAGGGCTGACCGCGGGTTAGCGCTTCGCCTTGGGAATCACGAGCTTCAGCGCGGTGTGCGTCTCTGAAAGACCCACCACCTTGGTGGCCACCAGCCCCGCGTCGCGAGCGACGGCCATCACGCCGTGCCCTTGGAGCTTCGGTCCTCGAACCGACACATGCAATGCGCCTCCGAGCCCATGCCCGTTCCCCTTGAGTTGACCGCCCATTCCTGTGACGAGGGGATAGATATCGCAGATCACCGGCTGCGCCGTCAACCCGGCCTCGCTCATGCCCCTTCTCCTGCCTCGGCGCACGCGCGCCGGTACCGCCCGTCTCGCTTGTGTTGACAGCCGCCTCGCGCCGTGCTACAGATCGCGTTCACATTCCTGTGTGGACGCCATTCCCTCCTGCCAGGATGGCCGCCGGTCACTGATCACCGTCGAACCCCACGGGGTGGTTCGGTGTCCGCAAACACCCGTCCCGTGGGCCGACCGGATACGCGTGGCGATGCTGAGACCGACCGATGACGTGGCGGAACAGCAGGGGGTGCAGGGCAACACGTGGCCCCGAGGCTTCGCGGTGAGATGACGCCTCCGCGCGCGTCCGCCAAGATCACCCGCCCCCACACGCCGCGGGCATTGCCGCGCCTTCGCCTGTTCGAGCAACTCGACCAGGGCCGCGCGCAGCGCCTGACCTGGATCGCGGCGCCGCCGGGCGCGGGCAAGACCACGCTGGTCTGCAGCTATCTGGACGCCCGCAAGCTCCCCTGCCTGTGGTATCAAATCGATGCCGACGATCGTGATCCGGCGGCGTTCTTTTACCACCTGGGAGTCGCCGTGGCCCAGGCCGCGCCGCGGTATCGCCGCCCCTTGCCCGCGCTCACCCCGGAATATCTGTTGGGCATCACGACCTTCACCCGCAACTTTTTCCGCGAAGCGGCCCGGCGGCTCCATCCTCCGCATGTGCTGGTGTTCGACAACCTCCAAGAGGTGGACCCCGCGGCGCCGCTCTATGAGGTGCTGCGTGAAGGACTGAGCGAGCTCCCGGACGGCCTGCAGGGGATCCTCATCAGTCGCAGTGAGCCGGCGGCGAACTTTGCCCGGATGCGGGTCTCCGGGCACCTCGCGGTCCTTGATTGGGACGCGTTGCGGCTGCGGCCGGAGGAGACGAGGCCGTTCCTGGAGCGTCTCGATCACCGTGGAGCGCTTCCAGTAGAGGTGGCGACGCGCCTGCACGAGCAGTGCGCGGGCTGGGCGGCGGGGCTGATTCTGCTGCACGAGGGGGTGACAAAGGAAACGCCGGGGCACGCGGTGGTCGATGCCGCGTCGGCCCAGCGCACGTTCGACTACTTTGCGACGGAAGTCTTTGCGCGCCGACAGCCTGCGGTCAAGGAGCTGCTCATGCTGACCGCGCTCTTTCCGAGCTTCACCGCCACGATGGCGGCGCGGATCAGCGGCTATCGCCAGGCAGACTCCTGGCTCAATGATCTGGTGCAGAGCCACCACTTCACCGAGCGCCGCGCCGGGACCGGCGCCGACTACCAGTACCACCCGTTGTTTCGCAGCTTCCTGCTCGCACAAGCGCAGAAGACCTGGGGCCCGGCCGAGCTCGCCCGCCGCCGTCACAGGGCCGCGATCCTGCTGGAGGACTCCGGTCGCGCCGAGGAGGCGCTCGCCCTCTATCTCGACACGAAAGACTGGGGCGCCGCAACCCGGCTGATTCTGCGCCATGCGCCGACGATCCTCGCAGCAGGACGCTTCCTCACGCTGGGCGCGGCCCTCCGCAGACTTCCGGCCGCTGAACTCGAAGCGGAGCCCTGGCTCTCGTACTGGCTCGGCATGTGTTCGCTGGCGATCAATCCCGGAGGGGCGCTGACCTTGTTCGACGCGGCCTTTGAGCGCTTCGAGCGCGACCGGAACGCCACCGGAGCGTACCTTGCCTGGGCCGGCGCGGCGGACGCCATTGTCTTTCAGGCGACCGACTATCGCCAGTTTGCCCCGTGGCTGGAACGCCTGGATCGTCTGATTGAGGCCTATCCCGAGTTTCCCACTAGCGAGATCGAAGCACGAGTGGCGGGCGGCGCGATCGCCGCCGGGATGTGGCACCGCCCCGCGCACCCCTCCTTTGTCCGCTGGCTGCAACGCGCCGCCACCCTGGTCCGCACCTGCGACCATCCAGCCACCTGCGCGCGCCTGGTGTTTCACTGGCTGGTGAGTTGGTTCTGGTACGGGACCGATCGTGATAGCGCGGCCGCCGCAGAGATGTTCGACGCTGCCGCGAGGCTGACGAGGCGTCTGACCGACGCCCCGTTTGAGCACATCCTGTTGACGATAACGGAAACGCACCGGCACATCCTTGCCGGGGAGACTGATCGCGGACTCGCGGCCACGCAGGCTGCGTTGGACATCAGCCAGCGCAGCGGCGTGCATTTGATCGATCCGGTGCTCATCGGCGGGGGGACTTGGGCGTGCCTTGCCGCGGGCCGGCTCGCTGCGGCAGACACGCTCTTGCAGCGGATGCAGGAGCGTATTGAGGTCGTTGCCTCGAATAAGATGGATCGCGACTTTTATTGGCACCTGTACGCCTGGCGGGCCGCGCTGGCCGGAGACTTCCGGGCGGCGCTGCACCGCCTTGCCTCCTCCCTGCAGATCCATGAGACCTTGCAGGCGACACCCACCCTCACCAACACACTCCTCAACCAGGCGCTCTACCAGGTGGAGCTGGGCGACCTCGATGCGGCGCGCGCGAGCCTGGCCCGCGCCGACGACCTGATGCAGGGGACACCGGATGGATGCTTACGCCATCAGCGCCTCCTCGTAGCTGCGCAACTTGCCCGCGCCGAGCAGCGGGAGGCTGAGGCCTGTGAACTCCTCGGGGAGGCGGTCCGAACCAAGGTCGCGAACAACTTCTTTGTTCTCCCCGCACCGCTCGCCCGGCTCTGCGCCCTCGCCCTGAAGCGAGACATTGAGGCCGACGCCGCGCGCACCCTGATCCGCAGGCTGCGATTGACACCGCCTGGCGGGATGCAGCCGGAGACCTGGCCGTGGCCCGTCAAGGTCTACACGCTGGGACGGTTTAGCCTGCTCTTGGATGGAACCCCTGCCCGGTTTTCCGGGAAGATCCAGAAGAAACCGCTTGAACTGCTGAAGGCCCTCATTGCGTTCGGCGGACGGGACGTGAGCGAGACTCGGTTGACCGAAGCCCTCTGGCCCGAGGCCGAAGGCGACGCGGCCCATCGTGCCCTGGATACCACCCTGCACCGGCTGCGTAAGCTGCTCGGATCCGATGAGGCCGTCATGTTACAGGAGGGACGGCTCACCCTGGACCCTCGCTACTGTTGGGTGGACGTCTGGGCGTTCGACCGGCTGACGGAAACAACGCGTGCCAAACTCGCCAAAGGACCAAGCGTGCCGGAGGAGGAAATCGTCGATCTCTCCCAAAAGGCGCTGACTCTTTACCAGGGATCGTTTCTCAGCCAGGAGAGCGAGATTCCGTGGACCCTCTCCGAGCGTGAGCGCCTTCGGAGCCGGTTTCTGCGCTATTTGGAAGCGCTGGGGAGGCACTGGGAGCAGACCGGACAATGGGAACGAGCGGTGGAGTGCTACCTAAAAGGTCTGGACATCGATCACCTGGCCGAGGGCATCTACCAACGCCTGATGACCGCCTACCACCGTCTGGGCCGCCGAGCCGAGGCCATGGGGGTCTACCAACGCTGTCGCAACACCCTTTCCGCCCTCCTGGGGGTCGAACCGTCGTCGCAGACCGAGGGGATTTATCGGAAAATCATTTCCTGAGCCCTTAGACGACGGCCAACGTCGTCCGCGTTACTTGCCAGGCCCCTCCCACAGCTCACTCATCGGCACGGCCCGCAAGGTCTCACCCATAGGCAGCGCGGTCTCACCGAGGTACAACAGCACGCCGCGCACGAAGTTTTTCCCGGCCGCCTCGGCCAGCGCTTCGAGGCCGGCGAAGTCGCTCCGGCTCACGGTCGCAGCGGCCTTGACCTCGATACCCACCAGTCTGCCGCCCGGCGCCTCCAGGACAATGTCCACTTCTCGCCCGGCGGCGGTGCGGAGGTGGAACAGCGAGACCAATTGCCGGCTCCAGCCGAGCTGCTTGCGCAACTCCTGCAGCACAAATGATTCGAGCAGGTGGCCAAGCTCAGGTGACTGCGCAAGCCGCTCCGGGTCCGTGTCTCCACGGAGATGAGCGGCAAGACCTGTATCGACCAGATGAATCTTGGGGGACTTGACGAAACGCTTCGCCACATTGGTGGACCACGCCGGCAACGGTTGAAGGATGAACGTCGCCTCAAGCAGAGTGAGATACCTCCGGAGCGTGGAGTGCGTGATCCCCGAGGAGCGTGACAGCTCGGACATGTTCAAGAGCGCGCTCGACCGCGCCGCCAGCAGACCGAGCAACCGTGGCATGTCGGTCAGCCCCTCGATGTGCGCGAGATCTCGCACGTCACGCTGCAGCAGGGTTGCCACGTAGGCTTTGAACCAGGCCGCGCGCCGCTCCGAGGTCTCGCGCGTCAGGGCCTCCGGATATCCGCCGGCCATCAGACGCCGGCATACGTCCAGTCGGTCCACCGCGCGGCGGTGGAGGGCCGCGGGTTCACGGGAAAATAGCGCGTCGGCAAAACGCTCGGTGCGGCCGGCAATTTCGTCCTGCGAAAGGGGCAGAAGCGACAGGATTTCCATGCGTCCGGCCAATGATTCCGACAACCTGGGAAGAAGGAGGACATTCGCCGAGCCCGTGAGGAGAAAACGCCCGGGACGCCGCCTGCGGTCCACCTCTAGCTTGATCGCCGGAAACAGCTCTGGCGCCTTCTGCGCCTCATCGATCACCACCAGGCCGTCCCCGCCGCGCACCAGGGCCATGGGATCCGAGCGCGCCGTCCCGAGCACGGCGGGGTCGTCAAGGGTGACGTACACTCCGCCGCGCTCGTCCGCCACCTGCTGCGCGAGCGTCGTCTTCCCGGTCTGCCGCGCGCCGTTCAGCAGAACGACCGGAGAATCCGAGAGAGCGGCCCGAAGCGCGGTTTCGATATTCCTCCGATACATAGCGATATATTAGCCATCTCATGGCGAATTTACAATCAGAATGCTTGCCTTGTACGCTCATCGGTTAACCGGACACGTTTCTTTTGGATCGGAGCCAGCGGAACGGCTGGCTGGGGAGCTAAACCAGACGGAAGAGATTGACCGGAGCGTCGGAAAAACGGAGACAGGGAGACGGGGGAGAAGGGATAAGACCGGTTTTCCGTTTCACCGATTTCCAACGCAAGTTTAATTCTTCCCCTCATTTTCCCCTCAATCGGTAAGTAACCTGTAAGTTTCTCTCTGTTATTCTCGCGCCCAGTCACACTGGCCGCGGCTTGCCGGCGATCCCAGCCGGTAGCGAGGTGGCCGTCATTGAACGATGTCGTGACCGTCACGGATGTGGTTTTAGGAGGCGCTGTAGGCGGCTGGACCTGGGTTATTACCCAACTGGAGTGAGCGTGCGGACACTCTACGGCCAAACACGGGAGGAACGATGAACCCGAGAATCCACAGAAGCACGGTCACACCCCAAGGCAGCTCGTCGTTCACGTTCGCACGCCCCTAGGTGGTTGGACAGATCCCGTGGAACTCTCATTGAAGAAGCATCCGCCCATGGACAGTGACACCTACATCATTCGAATCTATCGCCGCAACAAGGAACGTCCGACGAGTCTAGTGGGGGTGGCCGAGCAGGTCGGGACGAAAGAACAACGAGCATTCCACGATCTGGACGGGCTCTTGGCGATTCTGACCTCATCGGAAACCCGCGTGCATCTAAATAAAGAAGGAGGGTAGACATGTCTAGACATCTTGGCTGGTCGAGGCTCAGTGCTTCATTGGCGGCTGGGGCGATCGTGTGCGTTGCGCAGGCCGCCAATGCCGTACCGGTGTCGGTCATCGGTGGCTTTACGTCGTTTTCGGGGGTAGTTGGGGCTGGGGGGTCGTTCGTAACGACCATCAACGGAAGCGTGGTCTGTCCTGAGTCGGGATGCGACACGACCTTTGGCGATGATTCCTTCCCATTCACGTCGATACCCCCATTCACGTCACCGATATCCACGGTGGAGTTTGGCAACTCAACGTTGTCCGGGTTCTCCGGAACCACGCCCGTCTATACGCCCCAAACACCCAATCTGCTCAGCTTCGCACCGGCTGCGCCGCAAGATGTGATCGCAGGGCAGGAGTTTCTGCTCGGAACCTTTACCTACGCGAACGGGATCTGGTTCACCGACCCGACCTTTGGATTTTCGTTAACCACGGTCTCATCCGATCCCGCGCTCAACGGACAGGTGTTCTCAGATTCGCTGAGACTAACGATCACGCCCAACGACTTTGTGAACCAGACACCGGATCAGAACGCGGACTTCATCTCCTTCCTCGGTCGCCCGGACCTAGGTAGTGCGCGCGCCTATGAGCTCGCCGATAGTCCGACGGGCAGTAACCTCATGACCTTCGACTTCTATGGCCGGATCGGTTCGTTGATTCCCACCCGATTCGACAATGCCGCAGGCGGCGGATTTCTGGACCCCGGCGTCGCGATCGAACCTACGCCGAGGGCCTCGGTGCCGGAACCAGGCACATTCACGTTGATGCTATCCGGTCTTGTCGGCGTGTTGGCGTACCGACGGACGATCTGCAGGGGCGCGTTGGGCTGATGGCGACGGGAAGACGGCAACGGCCAGCGGCACGCGGTCGCGATCGCCTTCGCGCTCGGTTCTGCAGAGTCCGGGGGCGTCCGTTCGACGGTCGCGACGGTGCGTGCGCGAGTTGGGGGCAATGACGATGAACCGATGGATACGGATGCTCGGCGTGGGCTCGTTATGCCTGCTCTCGGCGTGCGGCGACGGCTCCAGTGATGCGCCGTTGTCCGCGCCTCCATCTCAACCTCCGGAGCCGACACCCGTCTCGCCGCCGCCCCCATCGGCGCTGCCGTTCAAGGTCATGCCGCCTCGGGTTAGTCTCGCGGTCGATGGCCAGGGCGCGCTGGCGGCTATCGGCGCGATCTCCACGGTCACCTGGACGTCGAGCGATCCGACGGTCGCGTGGGTCGATGCGAACGGTGTGGTCATGGCGGTGGCGCGCGGCAGCGCGACCATCACCGCTACCGACGGCACGCGCAGTTCGTCGGCGACGGTGAAAGTCTGGCAGACCGCCGGTCCGAACCCCGATGCATCCACCGAATCGCTGATTGCAGCCGCGTTGGCCGCCGGGCGCATCAGCGCCGAGGAGGCGCTCGTCTATCGCGTGTACGTAATGTTCGGCGACGAGCGCCTGCCGACAGAGTACGACGGCGCACCCGATCCGCAAGCCGGCGTCTCGCTTCGGCTCTTGTCCGAACAGCTGCCCACGCTGTCGCAGGCGACTCAGGACATCCTGCGACCGTTCTTCATCCCGCCGATCTACCCCGAAAGCTGGTTTGGTCGGCAGCTCGGGCTGGCGACCGCGGAGGCCGTGCAGGCCGCGCAGACCGTGCAGACCGTGCAGGCCGTGCAGGCGGGCTCGCCGACGCTGTGCTCGGCGGAGGTTGTGACGGCGTTCATCCAGGCCGGTTTGCTGGTGCGCCGGACCACTGCGCACTACAACCTATACGCGTCCGTCAGCCAGTTCGGCAATGAAGACGCACTGCTCGACTACGGCGCGTCGGTGATTGAGCAGATCGACGCGGCACTGACGGGCCTGCTGCAGCGTCACGCGCAGAGCGATGCCGCGGAAGCCTGCAACGGCGGCGATGGTGCAGTCGACATCTATCTCACTGACGGACTTCTCGCCGCGGAGTTCGGCGCTACAGTGGCTTACCCTGACCGCTGCGAGAATACTCCAGCGTATATCCTGCTCAACAAGCTCCCGCTATCGATTGCATTTAACGCCGACAAGGCATTGAGCCAAAGGTGGCTGCGCACCGTACTCACGCACGAAGTGACGCACACGATCCAGTTCGGCATGGATCGGGCCGCCGCCTGCGCCGACTATGACTGGATCGACGAGGGGACCGCGCAGTGGGCGCCCGACCACGTGTTTCCGGCCGACAACGAAGAAGACGGGTTCAAGAAACTGAGCACGACCCACCGCAGCGGCGATTACTTCATCAACTACCTAAAGGGCGGCCACCGCGAGTCGATCGAAAAGACGAACGGCTACTCGACCTACATCTACTTCCAGTTCATCGCGCGCAAGTACGGCGCGGCGGCGGTCAAGGCGCTGTTCGATGTCTGGGCAAGCAGCGGCAGCGTCGACTCGCTCGACGCGGCCTTGAAGGCGGTCGGCGGCAATCTCAGGGACGCCTGGCCGGAGTTCGGCAAGGCGTTGTGGAACGACGTGCGCGACAACGTGCTGACCGACCTGCGCGGCTGGGACGGCTACGACTACGGCATGGCCAACGTCGCGCAGGCGAACCCCACCACGCTTGCCGGCGGGCGCACGACGCTCGCCCTGCTGAGCGCCAACGGCGGCAAGCTCGCGCCGCGCAGCCTGGCGTACGAGCGGCTCACGTTCCCCGATGAAGTGAGCCCGGTGCTGCTGTCGAACCCGCTCGGCCTGCTGCCGCAAGCCCAGCACTTAAAGCTCACCGCGCTGAAGAAGATCGGCGGCCAGTGGCGCACGCCGGAGGATTGGACAGCGGACGCCGACAAGTACTTCTGCCGCGACAAGGTGGGAGAGCGGCTCGAAGAGCTGGTGCTGATCGTCAGCAACAGCGACCCCGATCCGAACGCCGCGCCGGTGACCTTGCCGACTAACACGCCGTTTGAGTTGAGCGCGTCGAACGTCGGCTGCTGGAAGTGGCAGGGCAGCGCCACACGACAGATCATCAGCGACGACGGCGTTCAAAGCAGCGAGTACACCGCGCGGGGGACCGACTTGGTGTTCGAGCCGCAGGGCGACACCGCGGCTGGCGGAGTGTTGTTTTTGGCCCCGATTGCCGGCAGTGCAAACGGGCTGTCCACGCTGCGGTCCACCATTCCGCCCTGCACGACGACGATCACCGGCCCGACCACGACCGTGTCCGCCACCGACGGCGCGCTCATTTTCAACCTTGACCTGAAGACGAGCGCGGCTACACCCGACCGCCGTGTTGGAACTCTGGTCGGGACTACCTTCATCGACTCGACGCAGGTCGCCACGTGCAACGGCCAGACGACCACCACCCCGGCGCCCGGCACCGGCTGGCAGTGGCTGCTGTACCCGGTGACGACGAACCCACTGGACGTGTCCCCGGACGGCAAGACGATTGCGGCGAACTTCACGCAGACGGCCACCAACACCCGCACCGTTCACAACTTCAGTTACACGGCGATGCGAGAGTAGCGCGATTCGACATGACGCACGACACGCCCCGCAAACCTACGCACGCTTCGATCATGCTGGCAAAGCTTGAAAGAAGCATTGGAGAAGCATTGGTGGAAAAGCATTGGGGTCAGAGTACTTTTTCGGCCGCGAGTGGATATGCCTTTGACATGGACAACGGGGGGAGCCATGAACACGATGAACGGTAGTTGCATGCTAGTCACGCGAGGGTTGCTGATGCTGATGTCAGTTGTGTTTTTCGGCGTGGGGCCCGCGCTGGCGGAGGAGCCCGCGGCGAGACAAGATACGGCTGCCGCAAAGCCCGTTGCTGCGACGCCGGAGTCTGGGCCCATCGCACAGCCTGCCCACGGGCCGCAGGAAGGCATCAAGGTGCACGGCCACTGGGTGATCGAAGTCCGCAACCCGGACGGCAAATTGGTTGAGCGCCGCGACTTCGAGAACGCACTCACGCAATATGGCCAGATTTATCTTGCAGACTTCCTGAGGCGCAGCTCCACACCGGGGAGCTGGGCAATATTGGTCTTTGACGGACTGTGCCCGGGCGGGTCAACGGCCGTGTGCGTGATTCTCGAAAGCGGCGCCTCCTATCCAGCCATCGCCCCCGTCACCTTCCCGAATCTCCAAGTTTCCGGGGGGCCGGGCTCATTAGTTTTGAGCGGCAGCTTAACCGCGTCTGCTGCCGGCAACGTAACTGATGTGGCTGCGCAAGTTGGCCGCTGCGGCCCTGATGCAGCTCCCCAGAATTGCGGCTCTGGTTTCCTCTACGGTCAGCCCTTCACCAGCCGTCAGGTGTCCCCGCCCGTTCCTGTGCAGCAGGGACAAATTGTCCAGATCACCGTCACCATCAGCTTCTCCTGATTCTCGGATGGGAACGTGTACTCGCGCAGGAGTCGGCATGAGGGGGGCATGATGAACTTTGGGCATAAAATGTTGCGAAGAGTGCTCTTGGCGGCGGTGTTGGCCATAGGGTCCTTGCCAGCTCCAAGCCTCTTCGCCCAGACCCACACGGATGCGGGTCCTGCGCCGAAGCCCTCGGCAACAGCCTCGCAGGTGCGCTCCGGGCCTCCCGCGCATACGAGACACACGGCGGCGCCGCTCGGCCGGTTGCCCGTGTCCTTTGAGGAGAACCGCGGGCAAACGGATGCGCGGGTGAAGTTCCTGTCGCGCGGAAACGGGTATGCCCTGGCATTGACGGAGGACGAAGCGGTGTTGGCGCTTCGGGCCGACCAGCCGGCGGTGCTGCGGATGGGACTGGCCGGAGCCAGCGACACGGCCCGAATCTCCGGCGAAGAGCCGCTGCCCGGAAAAATCTACTACGTGGACGGCGAGACCAAGGGCCCGCTCACCGGGAGTCGCACGTTCCGCCGCGTGCGCTATACCGGCGTCTATCCCGGCATTGATGCCGTTTATCACGGCGACCACGACCGCCTGGAATTTGACTTCATCGTCGCGCCGCACGCCGACCCCGGCCGCATCCGCCTGGCCTTCTCCGGGGCCGACAAGGACAAGGTCGTGCTCGCCGAAAATGGCGATCTGGTCTTGCGCGTGGCGGGTGAAGACGTGCTCCTGAAGAAGCCGGTCGTCTATCAGGACGCGGCCAGCGGACGCCGCGAGGTGAGCGGCGGGTTTGTCCTCGAGAAAGACTCCACTGCGCGCTTTACGCTGGGCCAGTATGATCCGGCGCTGCCACTGGTCATCGACCCCACCATTTCGTTCGCGACCTACATCGGCTCGGGCGCGATGGATACTGTTGCCGCCTTGGAGACCGACGCCACCGGCGCCATTTACATCCTTGGGAGTCTTGGCGACGTGGTCAGCGGCGGCGCGGCCATTTCGTTCCCGTTTTGGCAGTCGTTTCCGGATTTCTTCACCGGCTCCGGCAGTTCCGGTTGTTACCTGGCGAAGTTGCGCCCAGACGGCAGTGGCGGAGTGAACTACGACTTCGTCGCGCTCATCGCCAGCCTCGGGTGCGAGGCGATGGCCGTCGCGCCCACCGGCGAAGTCTCCATTGCCGGTCCGAACGGGCTCCCACAGCAAACCGTGGTGCAAACCTTTGATACCGCCGGCAGCCTGCAGCGCACCCGGCTGTTCCACATTCCGCTGCAAAACACCCGCCAATTGCGGGTGGACAGTTCCGGCAACACCTACGCTCTCGGCCTGTGCTCGCAAGAGGCCACCTCCGGAACCTTCTATCCGCTGCCTGGCGGTTTCCAAGACAGCCCAGCCCCTGGCTTGTGCGACGACCCCAATTCGATCGGCGGGACGAATGCGCAGTTTCTGCTGATCGTCACCGATACGGCCGGCCAGATCAGCTACGGCACGTTCCTCGGCGACGGTACGGATGTGGTGGACGCGACCGCGCTGGAGATTGACGGCCACGGCACGGCATACATTGCGGGGCAGACGGACGGGGGATTGAATGGGTTCCTCACGGACAACGCTTTCCAGTCGTCGCCAGGGGATACGGTCTGCACCCAGAATTGCAGTCCGGGCGATGCGTTCCTGATGGTGATTGACCCCACGCAAGCCGAACTCGCTTCGCTGTCTTACTCCTCCTTCTTTGGCGGCACGAATGTCGAGCGCGACATTGCCTTGGCGCTCGACGGCGCCGGCCTGGTTTACCTGGCCGGAAACACCGACTCGCGCGGCAGTTTCCCCGGTTACGCTTTCAATGACCCCGCCATTTTTCTTTCCGTGCTGGACCTCTCCCAGCCCCCGGCGAACCAGCTTCTCTCCAGCGTTGCGGTGGTGGAGAGCCCGGCGACCTCGCTGCTGCCGTGGCTCGAAAGCGGCCCCACGCTGCGCCTGATGCCCAACGGCTGGGTGGCGCTGATGGCGGATAGTACGGATAGCTCTTTCCTCCTGGTGAACCCACTGTTTTCCGGCCCCTATGACCTGGTGGCACCGAACCCGCTCCGGCCGTTGCTGCTGGTGTACGACCCGGTGAACGCCGCGTTCCCCTTGGCCACGTTCCTCGACAATGTGCAGCTTGCGCGGAACCCGCACATCGCCACGTTTGGGGCAGACAATCTCTATGTGGCGATGGTCACCACGGAAATGAACCGCTCTACCGACAACTCTCCCACCTTCGGCCAGGAGGACGTGCTGCTCTTCGGAGTCACCGGCATCAGCGGTTCGGGCGGGGGCAACCAGCCGCCTACCGTATTCATTCCGTTCTTCACGCCGGTGCTGTACGCGGACTCACCCTCCGGTGTCACCCTCAATTTGACCGCCCAAGCCTTCGATCCGGAAGGCGACCCGTTGACCTACTCCTGGAGCGGGCCGTTTACCGATAGTCCGGTGACGACTGGCTACAACCTGACGACGCGGCTCGCGCTCGGCTTGCAGCAGACGGTCACCGTGACCGTGAGGGACGACCACGGCAACTCCGCCTCCACCAGCATCACCGTGGACGTGCTTGGTGTGTCCTGCGCCGGCGGCGTGGCCGCGCCAGTGGACAGCTCCGCCAACGCCGGGATCTTCAACTACGCGCCGCTCACCTTCACCGCCGTCGGTTCGACCGTCGGCAACTGCCAGGCCTTCCTGACCACGCGCCTGGACCAGAATCCGCCGGTTCCTTCGAACCTGCAGGCGGGCTCGCCGCCGATGTACTTCGAAGTTTCCCACATCGGCGCCTCGTTGGTGGTGCCCATTGACGTGTGCATTGATACGCGGGGCATGAGCTTCCCCAATCCCGCAAGCATCCGCCTCTACCAGTTTGACCGGAGCGGGCCACTGGCCTTCTGGAACGACATCACCACGGCGGGCTATCCGCAAGGCAACCAGCTCTGCGGCCGGACCAATACCCTGGGCACCTTCGCCATTTTCTATCCGCAGGTGCCGCAGACAGCCATCGAAACCATCGCCGGCAACGGCATCCTCGTTGGCAGCGTCGACGGCCCGGGCGGCGATCCGTCAGACGACTTCGTCTCGGGTCCCGCGCTGTCCACGCCGTTGGGCTATCTGGGAACCGGCGCGTACGACCGCGCCCGCAACGTCCTCTATTTCACGCAGCTCGGCGGGTACATCCGCAAGCTCGACTTGAACACCAATATGGTCACCACCGTGGCCGGAAATGGAATTCAGATCCTGGGCGTGATTGACGGCCCGGGCGGCGACCTGCGCGACGACCTGGTAGACGGCGGCGATCCCTTCAACACCTTCATCGGGCAGCCGGTGGAACTAGCGCTCCATCCTGGCGGGGACCTGGTCTTCTTCGACCGCTATACCTGCCGCATCCGCAGGCTCGATTTCGCGCAGAACCGGGTGTTCAGTTTCGGCGGCAACGGCAACTGTGCATTCTCGGGCGACGGAGGCCCCGCGGCGCAGGCCGCGCTCTCACTCAGCAACATGGCCTTTGATGCCGCGGGCCATCTCCTCCTCGCCGATCGTTCACATGCCCGTGTCCGCCGCGTGGATGGCGCGACCGGCATCATCTCCACCATAGCCGGCGACGGCACGTTCGGCGTGCCGGCCAGCGGTTCGCCTCTCGCCACCATCGGGCCAGTGCAGGCGTTGGCCTTCGACGCGCAGGGCCATTTGTTGATCAGCAACGGCACCGACTTGATGCGCATGTCGCCGGGCGCGGACGGTCTCATTGACGGCAGCGCTGACGAAACGCTCACCCTGATCAACGGCTGCCACACCAATTGCCAGCAACCCTTCGGCGGCGACGGCCTGCCCATCAACGATCCGACCGTGTTCCTCGCGCAGGTACACCACATGAGCGTGGCGCAGGATGGCGCGCTGCTATTAGGCGATGGCTTCCGCATCCGCCGGATCGCGCCCGGCGCGGACGGCGTGGTGACCGGGGCCAACGACGAAATCATCCAGACCATTGCCAGCTACGTCGATTTTCGTTCGAATCCGCCGGCCAACTTCAACGGCGATACGTTCGCCACCCAGTCATACTTGGGGCCCGGCGCCACGCCGCTGGAAGACAACCAGGGCCGCATCCTGGTGGTGGACGCCAACAATTACCGCATCCGGCGCTTTGGCCTGTCGCCGTTCTTGGCGCCTCCGCCGGCTCCAAACCTGGCCGCGTCCAAAGCGATTGTCACGTCGGGGCTCTTCCAAACAGAGGTGAGTGCGCTGGATGTCTTCAACGGCGACACGGTGCAATTCCGCTTGACGGCCTCCAACGTCGGCGCCGACCCGACCACGGGGCCCATTGCCTTCAGCGATACGCTGGCTGCCGGCCTGACCTACACGGGCAGCACCCCGGGCTGCAGCGCCGCAGGACAAGTCGTCACCTGCGTCCGTGCCGGGCCCATCGCGCCAGGCCAGAGCGAGTCCGTGGACATCGTCGCGCAAGTGGGCCAGAACGTCGCCTCCCCAGGCCCGGTGCGGCTCGATAACCGGGTCAGCGTCTCGACGGCCGGCGATACGGATGCCACCAACGATCTCTCCGCACCGGTCGTGCTCAGCGTAAACCTCGCCCCCGCGGTGATCAACGTCACGGAGACGATTATCGTCACGGACACGCCCACTGTGCTGCCGTCGGCGATGATCGGCGTGAACGAAAACATCGTGGTCACCGACGCGCCGGCAGTGACGCCGCCGGCTCCAAACCTGGCCGCGTCCAAAGCGATTATCACATCGGGGCTCTTCCAAACCGAGGTGAGTGCGCTGGATGTCGTCAACGGCGACACGGTGCGCTTCCGCGTAACGGCCTCCAACGTCGGCGCCGGCCCGACCACCGGGCCCATTACCTTTAGCGATACGCTGGCTGCCGGCCTGACCTACACGGGCACCCGCCCGGGCTGCAGCGCCGCGGGACAAGTCGTCGCCTGCGTGCTGGCTGGGCCAATCGCGCCAGGCCAAAGCGCGTCCGTGGACATCGTCGTGCAAGTGGGCCCGACCGTCGCCGCTCCAGGTCCGGTTCAGCTCACCAACCGGGTCAGCGTCGCGACGGCCGGCGATACGGATGCCACCAACGATCTCTCCGCACCCGTCACGCTCACCGTGACCGCGCCGCCCACGCTTACGTCCATCGTTGTGACCCCGGCCGATCATACGATCACCGTCGGTCAGATACAGCCGTTCACGGCCACCGGGCACTACAGCGATGGATCCACGCGGGTGCTCAGCCCGGGCAACCACATTGCCGCGGGGTATAATCACACGTGTGCGCTGCTGGCCGACGGCACGGTGCACTGCTGGGGGGATAACACCTATGGCAAACTCGGCGATGGAACGAACGCACCCTTCTCCACCGTTCCCGTATCGGTCAGCGGGATGTCTACCGCCACGACGATTGCGGCGGGGGTCGCTCACACGTGTGCGCTGCTGGCCGACGGCACGGTGCACTGCTGGGGGGATAACACCTATGGCGAGCTCGGCGATGGGATGAACACGCCCTTGTCCAATGTTCCCGTGTCGGTCAGCGGGATCTCCACCGCCACGGCGATTGCCACGGGGGCATTTCACACGTGTGCGCTGCTGGCCGATGGCACGGTGCACTGCTGGGGGGATAACACCTATGGCGAGCTCGGCGATGGGATGAACACGCCCTTGTCCAATGTTCCCGTGTCGGTCAGCGGGATCTCCACCGCCACGGCGATTGCCGCGGGGTATGATCACACGTGTGCGCTGCTGGCCGACGGCACGGTGCACTGCTGGGGGCGTAACGGCGATGGCCAACTCGGCGATGGAACGAACGCACCCTTCTCCACTGTTCCCGTGTCGGTCAGCGGGATCTCCACCGCTACGGCGATTGCGGCGGGGGACCTTCATACATGCGCGTTGACTTCCGACGGCACAGTGGAATGCTGGGGGCAGAACTTCTACGGCCAACTCGGCGATGGGACGAACGCACCCTCCGCTGTTCCCGTGTCGGTCAGCGGGATCTCCACCGCTACGGCGATTGCCACGGGGCAACTTCACACCTGTGCGCTGCTGGCCGACGGCACGGTGACATGCTGGGGGTATAACGGCAGCGGCCGACTCGGCGATGGGACGAACGCGCCTTCCAACACCCCCGTATCGGTCAGCGGGATGACGCCACCTGCGTTCGCCGTGGTCTGGACGAGCAGCACCACGGCCGTCGCGACCATCAACGCCAATGGCGTTGCGGCCGGCCTGAGCCCCGGCGCCACGACGATCACGGCCACCTACGGCGGCCTCAGCGGAAACACGACGCTGACGGTCAATGCACCGGCTCCAAACCTGGCCGCGTCCAAAGCGATTGTGACGTCGGGGCTCTTCCAAACAGAGGTGAGTGCGCTGGATGTCTTCAACGGCGACACGGTGCAATTCCGCTTGACGGCCTCCAACGTCGGCCCCGGCCCGACCACGGGGCCCATTGCCCTCAGCGATACGCTGGCTGCCGGCCTGACCTACACGGGCAGCACCCCGGGCTGCAGCGCCACAGGACAAGTCGTCACCTGCGTCCGTGCCGGGCCCATCGCGCCAGGCCAGAGCGAGTCCGTGGACATCGTCGCGCAGGTGGGCCAGAACGTCGCCTCCCCAGGCCCGGTGCGGCTCGATAACCGGGTCAGCGTCTCGACGGCCGGCGATACGGATGCCACCAACGATCTCTCCGCACCCGTTGTGCTCACCGTGACCGCTCCGGTGGACGTGCAGATCATAAAAGCCGTGAGATTTATCCTGGACAGCAGGAACGTTCTCGTGCCTGAGGCCGACGGCAAGGCTGAAAATGGGAGCCTGGTCGCATTCGGCATCGGTCTGGCGAACGTCGGAACCAACCCCATTACCGGCACGGTTACCGTCAGGGACACGCTGCCAACAGGTCTGACGCTTCTCTCCTTCGGCCAACCGTGCACGGCGGCAGGCCAGGTCCTCACTTGCGAGTTCGATTTCTCAACAGATTGGCTCCGGCCGAACACCCAGGTTGCGGTTGGCCTGCAAACGCGAGTCGGTAACCTGGCCACGCCGGGTCAGCCGGTAAACATCACCAACACGGCCATTGCCATGCTGGCCGGCGATTCCAATCCGCAGAACAACTCCGCCAGCGTCAGTTTCACCGTCACCGATCTCACGCCGCCGGTGATCAGTGCGTGTGCGACACCGGCGAATCTTGGCGCAAATGCTGCCGGCCAGGCCACGATGCCGGATATGACCGCCACCGTGCAGGCCACCGACAACTGGCCCGGCGCGCTCATCATCGCGCAGAATCCGTCGGCCGGCACACTGCTCGGTATCGGAACGTATCCAGTGACAATAACGGTGATTGACACGGAAGGAAATAGCAGCACTTGCCAGAGCTCCGTGATCGTGCAGGATGTGACGCCGCCTACGCTGACGCTGCCGGCCAACATCACCACGTCGGCCACGAGCTCCTCCGGCGCAGTGGTGAACTACACGGCCAAAGCCGACGACGGCATCTTCGGCCCGCTCACGCCTTCGTGCACGCCGCCCAGCGGCTCCACCTTCGCCGTCGGCACCACCACGGTGAACTGCAACGTGGCCGACGCGGCCGGCAACCGCACGACGGGCAGCTTCACCGTGACCGTGGTCGAGATTCTCCCCGCCGGCGGCCGCGTGGTGGAGGGGACGGTGACACGGCTGTTGGCGTTTGCGCCGGGAGGCGGACCGGAGAGTGAGCCGGCGCAGGGGCTGAGCGTGCGGCTGGCGAGGCAGATCGGCGGAGGTCCTACGCTGA
>JBFLXB010000037.1 GCA_040757335.1 Nitrospirota bacterium
TCGGCCATCTCTTCCAGGGCCGGTTCAAGGCCATTGTCGTCGACAAGACGAGCTATTTGCTGGAACTGTCGCGGTATATCCATCTGAACCCGGTCCGCATCAGACAGCCGCTGGCCCTCGCACGCTACCCCTGGAGCAGCTATTGGGCCTATATCGGGCGGCGGGCGGCGCCGGCCTGGCTCACGCGTGGGGCCGTGTTGGACGAAGTGGGCGGCAGGGGGCCCCAGGCGGAACAGCGGTATCAGGCGTTTGTCGAAGACGGCGCGAAAGCGGGTGTGGCCAGTCCCTGGGCGCGGGTGGTGGCGCAGGTCGCCCTGGGCGATGAGCGCTTTCTAGCCAGCCTGCGGCGGCGGGTGCCGACGGCGGCGCATCGCGAGCTGCCCAGTCGCCGGCAGCTGGCCAAGCGGCCGTCGTGGCGCGCGATCGAGCGGGCCGTGCAGGCGGCGGCCGCGACACTCACAGCCTTGGAGCCGGGGCGTCGCCGCGATCCGGTGCGCGCGGTGTTGGTGTATGTGGCGCGTGAGCGGGGTGGGCTGTCGCTGCGCGAGGTGGCGCGTACGATCGGGCGGGAGGAGGCAACAGTGAGCCGGCTGGCGGGGCGGGTAGCGGCGCGGCGACGGACGGATCGGCGCTGGGATCAGGCCATCGCGCGGATCGAAGAGGGGCTGGCCGAGCCCCAGCGCGGTCCGGGATGATCGGACACACAGCAAGATGCTAGACCTGACCCCATTTAAATGACCTTCTGCTCCCTCTGCTCCCTTCACAGCAAGATGCTAGACCTGACCCCATTCAGTGACCCCATTCAGCAAGATGTGACCCCATTCAGCAAGATGTGACCCCATTCAGCAAGATGCTAGACCTGACCCCATTCTGCTCCCATGTTTAAATGACCCTCTCCCATGTTTAAATGACCCTTCACAGCAAGATGCTAGACCTGACCCCATTTAAATACTGACCCCATTTAAATACGTGACCCCATTTAAATACGTGACCCCATTTAAATACGAGAGGTTGTGGGTGGAAAGCGGACAGCAGAATCGTGACGGTCCTCGGTCGACGTCACGGGGTCGCGTCGTGCGACTTGTGAACCAGCTAGTCGAAGATCTGGGCCAAGGGAATCTGGAGCTCCTGAAGCAGGGGGCTGGTGAGAACGTCGTTGGTTTCGCGGGACCATTCGTCGGCACGGTCATAGCCGTTGGGTCCGAGGCGATACACCTTGACCCGTTCGAGCTCTGGATCGACGATCCAGTACTCAATGACGCCGTAACGTTCGTACAATTTGCGTTTTGTTGTTTCGTCTGTCTTGCGCGTGGCGGCTGACAGTATTTCGATCATCAGTTCGGGGGCGCCTTGGATGGAGTTTTCGGTGATGATCGACTCTCGGTCCTTTGAGATGAAGAGCAGATCGGGCTGGACCACGTCGGTGGGCGACAAGACCACGTCGGTGGGAGCGTCGAATACTTGCCCAGCTTTGGTTCGGCGTAAGAAATCTTTCAACAGGTACAACAGGTTTCCCGAGATCTGTTGGTGGCGGGTGGAAGGCGCCGGGGTCATATAGTGCTCTCCGCTGATGATCTCGTGGCGTTTCCCGTCGGCAGGGAACAGCATGTAATCTTCGTAGGTTAACTTAAGATGTGCGGCGCGACCCGACATGACTTGTCTCGAACTTTTGGTTTCATCGTAAATCAGTGGACAACGAGGTGTCAAACCGCCCGTTCATCGAGCGACCCTTCAGTTCGCCTTTCGTCCACGTACCTATGCACAAGCTACACCCGACGGTGCGGGAAGACGGGCCCCTGTTCCAAGGACGCAGGACCGCATCGGTTTGGCCGAGTGACGGTTCGAGTAAGTATTAGAGTAACGAAGTCCGGCCCACGCAAGCTCAGGGTCAAGACCTGGCGGCGGGAACTAGCTCCGGTCAAGCTGCGCGTCAGCCGACGCGATTCAGGAGCCCAGTTGTGATGGCTCGCGCTTTGTCTGCTTCGCGCCGTTCTCCCGTCAGTCCACGTACGGCTCGAAGTTGCCCCAGCGGGCGATTTTCTTCTTGGTGCGGGCGTCGTAAATGTCGAACGCGATAAAGCCTTCTTGGCCGTCCAGGAAGTAGGTGTTCGCGTACTGCAGGAAGGTCTTCTTGGCCTTGGGATCCGCGTTGTCCCAGCCGGGACCAACGTAGAGAAACGGGACCTCGTTCTCGATTTTCCAGTTGTCCACCAGCCCCAGGACCTTGGCCTCGTCGAGCTTGACCCGAGCGTGCTCTTTTTGTTGCGCGGCCTGCTCCGGGGTGCGGTCGGATTTGACCAGCTTCTTCGCGGGCTCTTTGAGCGTTCGACGCGTGGCGCCGAACGCCGTTGACGCAGATGTTTCACCGGGGCCGTTCTGAAAAGCTGCGAACCATTCCCTGAGCCGCTTAAACACGCTGTTCCTCCTTCCGGCGCGCTCACGCCGTACGAATGATCTCCAGTCCGCCCATGTAGGGGCGGAGCGCTTTGGGGACCGACACGGTCCCGTCTGCCTCCTGATAGTTTTCCAAGATCGCGACCACGGTCCGGCCCACCGCCAGCCCCGAGCCGTTGATCGTGTGAATGAAGTCGGTTCTCTTGCCCCCGGCCGGGCGGTACCGAATCCCGATGCGGCGGGCCTGGAACGCTTCAAAATTGCTGCACGACGAGATTTCGCGATACGTCTGCTCGCTGGGCAGCCACACCTCCAGGTCGTAGGTCTTGGCGGCGGCGAATCCCAGATCGCCGCCGCAGAGCGCCACCACGCGATACGGCAACTCCAGTGCGGTCAGAATCGCCTCGGCGTGGTGGGTCAGACGCTCCAGCGCGTCATAAGATTGTTCGGGCGTGGTGAGCATCACCAGCTCGACCTTGTTGAACTGGTGTTGGCGGATCAGGCCGCGCACGTCTTTTCCGTACGACCCCGCCTCGCGGCGAAAGCAGGGCGTATACGCGGCGTAGGCCATCGGCAGCGCGGAGTCGGGAAGGATCTCATCGCGATGCAGATTCGTCACCGGAACCTCCCCGGTCGGAATCAGGAAGTAGTCCTCCGCGGCCAATCGAAAGAGGTCGTCTTCGAACTTGGGGAGCTGCCCGGTTCCGGTCATGCTGGCGCGGTTGACGAGCGCCGGGGGAAGCACCTCGATGTACCCGTGCTCCATGGTGTGTCGATCGAGCATCAAGTTGATCAGCGCGCGTTCGAGCCGAGCCCCGGCTCCGCGATACACGGTAAATCGCGATCCGGTGATCCGAGCCCCGCGTTCGAAGTCGAGGATACCGAGCCGTTCACCGAGGTCCCAGTGGGGGCGGGGGGTGAACGCGAACTGGCGCGGGTGGCCGACCCGGCGGAGCTCCACGTTGGCGGACGCGTCTGCGCCTTCGGGGACCGACTCGTGGGGAAGATTCGGTAACGCGAGCAGGCTGGCCTGTAGGTCGGCGTCGACCGCTTGCCAATCGGCTTCCAGCCGCTTGAGCGCGTCGCCCTCCTCCTGCACGCGGGCACGAAGCGCGTCGATCTCGCTTGCGGGTTTGCCCGCGCGTTTGAGTTGCGCGATCGAGTCCGAGGCCTCGTTGCGGCGTTGTTTCAGCGCGTCGATGTCGTGCTGCAGGCGCCGTCGCTCCTCGTCGCGTCGGCGCAGCGCGGCCAGATCGGCGCTAAAGCCGCGCTTGCGAAAGCCGGCTTCCACGCGCGAAACATCCTCACGGAGGATACGGAGATCCAGCACGGCGGGATGCTACCACGCCCTCTTCGGGGCAGTCAATTTAGCCCGGATTAGGCATGACGGTTCGTCGCGAACCCGCGCAGACGCGTGGGCTACGGCTTGTCCGCGACCGCGAGGAGCGCCTGGTTGGGCAGGGCGATGCCGTCGCCGTCGCGGAACCGCGCGATTTCCGCCAGCGCCCGCGCCTTGAACGCCACCTGCGCGTGGCAGGACATTTTCGCGAAAACGTCTTTCCATAACGGCGAGTCGGCGGAGAGGTCCCAGTAGTCGAGCGGGGTGGGGAACCGGTAGGTCACGGTGAACGGTTCGATGCGGGCGCCGGACCACCCGGCCGCGGTGAGGACGCGAGCCAGGGCTCCCGGTGCACCGAGCGACACCATTCTGGGCTCGGGCGGGAGGTCGGCGGGCGGGAGATAGTCCGCGAGGAGTCGCCAGACCGTGTGGACGGACGTGAGCTGAGGGAGCGGGCCCCACACCGCGATCGCCACCCGGCCGCCGGGCTTCAGCACCCGCCACATTTCACGCGCGCCCGAGACCGGGTCATCGAACAGCATGAGGCCGAACCGGCAGACCACGCGATCAACCGACGCGTCGGGCAGGTCGAGTCGCTCACCGGGCATCACGCGAAACGTGACGCCCGTGAGGGATTCGTCGGCAGCTTTGGTGCGCGAGCGCTCGACCATCGCCTCGGCCGAGTCCACGCCGGTGACCGTCACGCGCGGGCCGAACCGTCGCGCGATCGAGAGCGCAGGCTCGCCGGTGCCGCACGCCACGTCGAGCACGCGCTGGCCCGCGCGCGGATCGAGCAGCTCGATCAACCGGTCGGCAACCGGCTGGATGTACGGCACCCAGCGATCAAACGACGCGGCCATCGCGTTCCAGTCGATCGGGGGAGCTGCCGGCGCGATGGGGAGGGAAGGCTGATCCACGGCCGCATTGTAACGATCGTGGCGGTACACCGCAACCTGACCTTGACGCCGTTGACGGGCACCCGCTATTCTGCCCGACATGCGGTGGCCGTGGGGAGCGGTGCTGATCGTGGCGGTTGCCGCGGGATCGGCGGCAGGAGGGTGGCGCGTGGCAGGGGATCCGCACGGAGCGTTTCCCGACGCGCGGCCGCGAGGGGAGTGCCGGGCCTGCCACCTCCCCACCCACCCCGCCGACATCGCGTTGCTCGACCGGCAAACCTGCCTTGAATGCCACGTGGCGGCGCGGGCGAGCGAAGATACGCGGGTCTTGCCGCCGATCGACGATCGCACGCGAACGGCGCGATCCCCTGACAAACCGCTGGCAGTGAGCAGCGACATGGTTCAGATTCCCGCCGGACCGTTCCTGATGGGCTACGACAAGCGCCACCCGGACGAGGGTCCGATGCACACGCGGGTGATCGACCATCCGTATTGGATCGATAAACAAGAGGTTACCAACGCGGCGTATCACGCGTTCGTGACGGCCACCAAACGGCCGTCACCGGACCATTGGCGAAACGGCGCGTTCCCACCGGGAGACGACCGCATACCCGTGGTCTACGTCACCTGGTTCGACGCGCACGACTACTGCGCGTGGGCGGGCAAACGCTTGCCCACCGAGGCCGAGTGGGAAAAGGCCGCGCGCGGCACGGACGGCCGCCTGTTTCCCTACGGCGACACGTTCGACGCCAAGAAATCCAACTCCCCGCAAAGCGGCATCGGGCGCTTGATGCCGGTGGGCAGCTTTCCCCAGGGCAAGAGTCCCTACGGTCTGTTCGATGTCGCCGGCAACGTGTGGGAATGGACCGACACTTGGTATCAGCCCTACCCGGGCAACTCGCACCCCTCGCCCAATTACGGCGAGCAGTACAAGGTCGTACGAGGAGGATCCTACGTGGACTGTTCGTTTTATCGCTGCGGCCTCTCAGCACCCACCTTCAATCGCGGGTTTTTCAAGCGCGAAACCAAAAACAGCGGGTTCGGATTTCGGTGCGCGCGATGAGTGGTGAAAAGATCGCCCACTCGGTTTTGCTGTGCCTCGTCCTCACGGCCTGCACACCAACTCCATCCGACATGGTGCAGATTCCGTCTGGCTCGTTCATGATGGGCAGCGACAAGGAGGACACCGAGGGCAAGGGCGCGGAATTCGGGATGGCCAAGCCCCTGTATCTCGACGAGCATCCCCGGCACGAGGTCAAGCTGTCGACCTATTACATCGATCGATATGAGGTCACCAATGCGCAATACCAACGCTACGTGAGCGCGACCAAAGCGCGACCGCCCCGGAGTTGGCCCAACGGGCAATTGCCGCAGGGGCGCGAGCAGTATCCCGTAACGCACATCAATTGGTACGAGGCGCAGCAGTACTGCGCGTGGGCGGGCAAACGCCTGCCCACCGAAGCCGAGTGGGAAAAGGCCGCGCGCGGCACGGACGGCCGCGAGTACCCGTGGGGCAATGACTTCGACGAAAAGAAGGCCAACACCGGCGGTTCAGGTGTGAACGATCTCGCACCGGTCGGCAGCTTTCCGCAAGGCAACAGTCCCTACGGCGTCGCAGACATGGCGGGCAACGTGTGGGAGTGGACCGCGGACTGGTACGAACCCTATCCGGGCAGCACCTACGAGAGCAAGGACTTCGGCCAGAAGTTCAAAATCCTGCGCGGATCGAGCTGGGGCGGCACCGGCCACTACGCGCTCAATTACTTCTATCGCAGCGCGCACCGGTTCCGGATCGAGCCGGAGATGAGCTTTGCGGATGCAGGGGTCAGATGTGCGAAGTCCGGCTAGCGCACGGCCGCCGATAACGGGCCATCTGCGGCGTTGTCGCTGCGCGTCCGCTCCTCACGTACGACCCAGTACGCTGCGGTGCGGGCGCTCGTTCCGCCTTGCATCTGGCCCATTCTCGACGGCCGAAAGAAGACGGGCTAAGGGCGGCCAGCTTGACCCATGCGGATTAAACGTGATAGAAGGTCACGCTCTTCGCAACACCTCTTCTCAGACCACATCGGCGGCGTAGCTCAGAGGTAGAGCAGGTGAATCATAATCACTCGGCCGGGGGTTCGAATCCCTCCGCCGCCATTTACTTTACTGTGGGGTTAAGGTCAGCGCAGCGTAGGCGCCGGGAGCCGATGGATCGAAGAGGGTAGTTATGACCGAGAAATCAGTTCAGATATCCGATTCGCGGTGGGATGGCAGGGTCCCTTGGTCACTGCGTAATCCGATGATTCAGATCGAAGGAGATCATCGGCAGTTGTTCGACGGTCTCAGCGGACGTTTGAAACAGTTTGCACTCTACGGTGAAGGTGGGCCGAGCTTGGTGGGGGACTATTTCGGAGCCCAGGTGGACACGGCGTCGTTGCGCCTCTTCCGTCATCAAACGGGGACCCATCCGGCTGTGGAGTTGGAACAGTATTTTTCACCCGAGGGGATACATAGACTTCTGGCGTTGCCTGTCGTTCGCGTTACTGAAATTTTATCGAGTGGTCACAAGGTCGACCTGGCCAAACAGGAGCGGGAGCGGCTAAAAGCAGAGAACCGAAGGTTTCTTGAGACTCGCCTCTCTGTCCTCGAATCCATTTTGCATGTGATTCCCGCTGGGAATGCACGTTCGAATCTGATCGTGGACATGAGGAGGATTTTTGCCTACAGCGGAGTCTCACTTGATATTGAGGGAGATCCGCCGTCGATTATCCCACTCGAAACAGCCGTTGCTCCAGCATGGAGTCATAAACAACCTCCTCCCGCGTTTGGCGGCTAAGTATCCCGCACGAGCCCAGGAACTCATTGAAGCCTATCAACGGCTACTGAAAGGGGACAAACCCGATGAGATCTTCGCCGGAGCTTTTAAAACGCTGGAGGAACTCGCACGGTCAATGGCTGGCGACTCCAAATTCGAATTCAAGAAAACAGATCTGACCAAGTATTTTCCGCAGCTTCATCCAACGATCCACGAGCGGATCGCCAAGGTAGCAGCTCATCGTGGCGACAAGGCGTCGCATGGGCGGTCGGCACCATCACAGCACGAAATTCGATATCTGCTCTTCGAAATCTGCAACATTGCCCTTTTGCTGTTAGATCATCCCGCAATGCCGGGGACCGTGCTGAGCCGACCGGTTGACGGAGGAAATTAAGAGCTATCAAAATGACTTGCCAATGGCCTTCTATGGTAGGCGCTGTAAGTAATCTGACCCTGGCGAGTCTGGTTGCCCCTGGTCGTGGCGGCGCGGCCTAGGGGTAGGGGCGAACACAGTTGCAAAACTGTTCGCAGTTCGGCTATAAAAAAGTCCCAATGCTATCGCCATTGTCGCTTTCCGAGGACAAGATGAGCGATCTCCTTCCTGATGGGGTGGCTGACCTATCGGACCATCGACCCGCGAAACCCGGCGGAGAAGCTACTCGTCCGGTTTCCGCAACCACTAATCGAGCATTGGCAGAAATACGTTCCGGTTCAGTTTGCGAATTTGGGGATTGCCGTTCCGGAGGTGCTGGACCAGCCACGGAGAATTTTCCACGGGGTGCGTCGGTCTCATAACGAGGGCGGCTGGTGTTACATTGGTATCCCACAGCGTTGGACCGTTCGGGAGAATGTGACGGCACCATTTCCGCCCGGGAAGGTTTTCGCGGTTTACTTCAACCTGCAGTTCGAGTGCTATACTTTTCGCGCAGAATATGCGGATCCTGTTGATCCGCTGTGCCCAAAGGACTGGCAGCACCGGTACGAGAGTTTAGTATGGAAGAGCGCCCACTAAAAGAACACCTCGCAAAGCTTGGGCCCCCTTCTCCTATTAGTGCCCAAGAACGTGTTCCCCGGCCCTGGTTCAACCCCTTCGGGGATTGTATCGAGTTTCAGTCGGAGTCCGTGGCTGTTGTTGCAGACCGTATTGATGACTTCCTCACACTCTACAGGTCTGCAGAGAATAACGAAGTCATCGGCTTTCAGCTCAAAGACGTCACGGCCTTGCTCCGAGACCTTGGTTACCAAGACCTTGAGGTGAGATGGTCAATGGATGACAAGAGGATAGTGTCCTTGACGGCGCTCTTGTTGAAAGCATATGGACGATCCAACCTCACGATCCACAGGCTCTCGGGGTATTCCCAGGCGATCCGGACAATCGAAGACGATGAGGTGGAAGTAGAAACAGCATCGGCTTGTTAGCAACGCGCAGCTGCTTCCCCGCCCCCCCCATAACGGTCCGGTTCCGACGTTACTCCACCTCATACACCGACCAGCTGCCGCAGCGGGCGCGGGTCACGATGAGGGGGCAGCCCGCCGCTGCCGGTCGGCGCGCCAGGCCGTGCGGATCAGGCGCTCGGGTGGATCTGATCCATTTCGCTCAGCTCGCGCAGCGCCGCCACATCATCCCGGAACAGGTTTGGGTCTGGCTTGCCTTTGTGGCCATTTGACGTCGCTGTTCATCAGAACACCCCATTCGGGGGGTTGTTTTGGCGGCTTAAGTCTCTCAGTATGGCGCTGTGATCCCAGAAGGGACTAGACCCGAACGGAGGAGGGCGCCATGAATCAGCGGGATGCGGTTCGAGGCGAGTCGGAGGTTGTGAGCCGTACAGAGGATTTGCACTGGCTATTTGCGGAGCCTGGACGGGTGCCGATTGCGGACGCGGCAGCGGACGAACGGCACCGCCACCTTCGCGAAATGCAGCGCGCGTTTCTCAGGAACAGAACGTCGTAGGAAGAATCGGCTGACGTTGTGAGGGGCAGCGGGGTCTCACCGCGGCTGCGCCCTACGTCTTTCGCGATTTCATGAACGCGAAGAAGTGATCCACGAGGACCGGGTCCAGGTCCTTGCCCCTGTTGTTCTGCATGATCTCGTAGATCTGTTCCGGCTCCATCGCGTCGCGGTAGGGGCGGTTGCTGCGCATGGCGTCGAAGTGGTCGGCGACCGCGGTGAGCCGGCTCGCGATGTGTTGCGGGCGGTCGCGCGTGAGGGTCGGGTAACCGGTGCGGTCGTACTTCAGATGGTGCTCGTACGCCACGATGGCCGCGACCTTGGGGATTTCCGGATGGCAGAGCAACTGGGCCGCACCGTGCACCGGGTGCGTTTTCATTTCTTCCTGCTCTTCCGGGGTGAGTTTGCCGGCCTTGTGCAGGACATCCACGGACACTTTCGTTTTGCCCACGTCGTGGAGCAGGGCGCCGAGGCCGAACGCGTGGACCGCGGCTTTGGGAAAGCCGAGCGATTCGGCCTGTGCCATGGTCAAGATCGACAGATTGATGGCGTGGACGTGGGTGTATTCGTCGTAGGCTTTGAGTTCGGCGAGCGGGATGAAGGACTGAAAATTCGCGTAGAGGCTCTTCTCGAGCGTGAGCATGATGCGCTCCACGTGGGTGATGACCACGTCCTGGATCGTCGTCCAGTCGATGTAGGTGTCGCGCAGAATCTTGGCGGCGTCGTCGAGTTGAGGTTGTCGCGAGGATTTCGAGATCGCGAATCCCAGGTTCTGGACCGCGCCCGGAACCACGGTCGATCCCGTGTCGTCGATGGCCACGTCGCCCAGCGTCACGTGCTGGGATCGGAAGCAGGGCTTTTCGGCCTCTTTGGTTCGTGGTGCGGCCAAGACATCCACCAGCGACTGAATCTCATCCGAGGTTAATCCCCTCCGGATCGAGAGCACTTCCACGCCTTTGTCGCGAAGAGCGACCGCGAGGTCTCCGGTTCCCTTGCCCCGACCGCCGAGCAAGCGATCGTCGACGAAAATCTGATCGTCGATGATCACAAACGTGCGCTGATCGCGGTCCGCGAACAGGTCGTTGATCGCGTATTGCAATGAGGCCACCCCGGCGAGCGCTTGAGGGTGACTTGCGGGATACAACGTCCGGTCGGTCAAGACCTTGCCGATCGCCCGCAGGAACCGCTCGGCCGCGTCCACACGGGTCGCGGGCCCGGGTTCGGCCGGCGCGCCGCCGGCACGAGCGAGGTTGCCGTCAAACGGGGTCTTGGGGGCTGACATGAGCCGTCTCAGCAGGCGCGTCCTGGGGCACTTCTGGCGCGGTTTCGGTGTCTGTCTCCGCGGGAACGCTTCGGGGTTGCTCCTGGATTGGGCCGGGGACGAGGGTCGTCCGCGTTTCTTCCCGCCCGCGGATGGCGGCCAGGGCTCTGGTCGCGGCGGACCGCAGCGCCCGGGTCTTTCGCCATGACCAAAAGCGGAACAAATGATGCCGCGTCACCGCGTTCAGGAGGGGCACCATGACAGACGTCCCGGTCTGTTCGATCACCCGCAGCAGCGCGATCTGGCGCTCGCGCTGCCTCCCGCTCGAGTCTTGAAGTAACCGATCGCTCGCCAACTGCAGCGACGCCTCGTCGGGGCTCGACACCAGATGCGTGACGGCGGCTCGAAACACCTTGGGGTCGTCATCGTCCAACGCGCCCCTGAGGGCTTGCAGGAACGCGTGGCCGCGAGGGGCCAACGTTCCCAGCGTCTGAAAGGCGGCGAGGCGGACCTGGGCCGACTGATGCTGCAGGCATCGCGTGACTTCGGGGACCGCCTGCACCGCGACCAGATCGCGGAGCAAGAGCAACATGTTGCGCACGACGTACCACTGCGCGTGCCGAAGGCGTTCGGTCGCCAGCGGGACCACCGCATCGCCGCAGTCGCGCAGCAGCGCGAGCAGGCGCTTGCGCGCTTTGAGATTCTGCTCGCTTTCCAGCTTGTCGAGCAGCAACGGAATAATGCTGGGTCCGACGATTTCCAGGAGCTGGGCGAGCACGTCGCGTTGTTGCCGGTGATCAGCGCCGCCCTCGAGGGGCCCGAGCAGGTGGTGCGCGAAGTCGGCCTGAAAGAGGGTGACCACGCATTCCCGGAAGAACTCGCGTTGGTCGTCCGCTGCCGAGGCGTACCGTTTTCCCAGGATCGTGATCGCTTCGTTGAACACGGAAGAGGCGTGGTCGCCCGTGCCCCTGGCGATCAACTCCCGTAACGAAGCGACGGTCCGACTGTATTGTTCCGTCGATCGGATCGGGGCTTCGAGCATTTCCAGCATGATGAGCGCCAAGTGGTGATCGACCGCCCCGTCATCGAACTCCGCGGCGCCTGCCGGCGATCCCGCGGTCGGGGAAAGCGCGTGTTCGGAGAATTCTTCGTCGAGCAGGGCGCGGTATTGCGCCGGATAGAACGTCCGGTCCGCCCGCTTGGTGAGCAGTTCCTGTAGCAGGTCCTTTTGATCGCCAAGCTTGGTTTCGAGCGATGCGGCCAGGGTCTGGTCGGATTCCGCCAGGGTCACGAATTTTTTCAGTAAACTCAACGTGGGCAGCGACACGTTGCGGTTGGAGACCTGGAGCTGCTCAAGGATTTCGACCAGCATGGGTGCGGGGAGCGCATCCGCGAGAGCCTCCGCGGCCGTGCTCTCTTGACCCGCAGGGTCGAGTGCCGCGCGGAAGAGTCGCTGGCGGACCTCCGGGCTGAGATTGGCGAACAGGCGGTGGAGCTGTTGATTCATCTGGGCGCGCTGTTCCCTGGACGCGGTCGACGTGGCTTTTTCGTGAAGATAGCTCACGATGGTCCGCTCGTAGGACTGCTCGCCGGTCTTTCGTTGCAAGCCCATGAGGTTGATGGCGGCAGCGAGTTGTTCGGCGTCCACAGCTTCCGCGTCGTTCGACGAGAGGGTGGCGCGAGATTCGTCGGACAACTCCCCGGTCATGAGGCGATTGACCAGGCCGCGCCAGAGGTGCGGCGCTTCGGTCTGGTCGGCGCCGGCCGAATCGGCGTCGGTCGCGGCGTCGCGGTCTTTGACGGCTCCCTGGAAGCTGATGAACTGAAACGCGATGGAAGGCACTTCTCGGCAGAACCGCTCGATCGACTGGTCGCGTTCCTCAGGCGATGCCAATCCCCGGCACTCGGCCAGTACTTGGAGAAAGCCGTGGATATCGGCCTCGGTCGCCTCTCTGCGGAACGTCACGCCCGCCACATTGATCTGATTCAGCAGCCTGGCGAGTTCGCGAACAACCGGGTTGCCGGTTGCGATGGGAGCGCCTTGGTACAGGATTTCGTCCTTGGTCACCCCGATCTGGAGCGCGTCGTGCGATCCAAGCACGGCGTGATACTGCGCGGTGAGCGACGCCACCACTTGCGGGATAATTGCGTGAGCACCCGAGTACATGGAGTATTTTCTGATCCCGACTTGCAGGTCGGTCAGCAGGCGCATGAGTTCGTGCGGATTGACGGTCGGCGCCGTGGTTGGAAGCGGGCTGTCCAAGATTCCGGGCCTCCTGGTCGCGCCCGACAACGGTACCGCCAATCCTCAGACTGTCAACCCGCAATGTTCGAAATCTCCGATTAATTCAGTGGGTTAGAAACAGTCTTGCGCGGCGGCTCTGGCGATTGCGCTCGGATTGCCGATCCGGTATGCTGGGACCTCCTCTTCGGACGCCTCGGATGCCCCGGACCATTGGCCAGGTTGAAGCAGAGATCGCTGCCGCGCTCATCCAGTTTGAGAAGGACTTCTTGGGGCGTGGCCCCAAAGAGACGAAGGCGTACATCATCGACGACATGGTGCTGATCCGGCTCAAAGGCGTGCTCACGCCGGCGGAACAGCAACTGGCGAAGAACGCGGAAGGGACCGAGCTCATCAAGCGCCTGCGATCGAACCTACTCGAACAGGCCCGGGAGCTTCTGTCCGGGACCATCGAAAAGATCACAGGGTTGGGCGTCACCAGTCTCTACACCGACATCAGCACCAGGACCGGGGAGCGCATTATCCTGTTCACGCTGACGGAGAATCTCTCGGAGCGGTTTCGAAACAACCTGGGTTGACTTCGTGCCAGATCCTCGGCTTTAATTGAAAAAAAATTTCGGAAGACAGCCTGAAGGATTCCCTACGGAATCGGTCGGACTGTAGGCCGACCCCCTTGATGCAGGCGGGTCGGCTTTTTGTTGGCAAACAGGCTACGGGACAGCCGACACTGATCTGCGGCGGTCCCGTGGAGGGTCGGCCGGCACAGGTCCTTAGTGAAGGATCAATGCCGGCCTTCGTATGTGTGGTCCAGTCGAGGGACGTTCGGTGTCGCACTACTACCCGCTGCTGATCCCCCTGGCGCCGCTTGTCGCGGCCCTGTTGACCGCTCTGCCCGGTGGCCTGATCACCGAGCGGAGCTATCGGATCGGGGCGGTGGCGCACCTCGTCGCGTTCGTCATGGCGGTCCTGCTGCTCTACCAGGTCGCTGCGCCGGAACAGGCCGCGATCCGTCTCTCCCTCTGGGCTTCGCCATGGAGTGGGGTGCCGTCGTTCGAACTGGCCATCGACCGGTTAGCCGCTGTCATGATGGTGCTGATCTCCGGGATCGGCTCGGTGCTCTATTACTATTCGATCCGATACATGCAGCAGGAACGGGGGCGCGCCAGGTATCAGACGCTGTTGGCGCTCGCCATCGCGACGCTGCTTTTCATGGTCTCCAGCGCCAATCTGATGATGCTCTTCTTGTTCTGGCAACTCCTGAGCTGGCTCCTCTCGCTCCTGGCCCACAACTATGCGCACCCCCCCACGGTCCAGGGCGCGTTCAGGACGTTCATCATGCTGCGGGCAGGGGATGTGGCCTTTCTTGCGGGCATCGTGCTGGCCTATCACCTCTACGGGACCGTGGAGTTCTCGCAGCTGTTTGCCCGAGCAGCCGACGATCACACCACGTTGTCGCTCTGGTGGCCGGGCAGCGGACTCGAGATCAGCGGCGCCACCGCGGTGACGCTGTTGATCTTCATCGGGGCCATGAGCAAGTCGGCCCAGTTTCCGCTACACATGTGGCTGCCCGATTCGCTCTATGCGCCCACGCCGATCCATGCCTTGCTCCACGCAGGTATCATCAATGCCGGCGGATTTCTCTTGAATCGTCTGGCTCCGCTCTACGGCCTCAGCCCCCTGACCCTGCACGTCGTGTTCGCCGTGGGGCTGCTCACCGCGCTGCTGGGCGCCGCCATGATGCTCACCCAGAACGACATCAAGAAGACGCTCGGCTACTCCACGATCGGCCAGATGGGCTACATGATCATGGAGTGCGGGCTGGGGGCGTTTGCCCTCGCGGTGTTCCATCTCATCGCGCATGGTCTCTTCAAGGCCACGATCTTCCTCAACTGCGGCAACGTGATCCATGTGGCCCGCCAGGAGCCCAGGGTGCCTCATAGGATCGACGCGGGAGCACCAACGGACTTTTCAGGCGTCACGTGGGCGACCGGATTTCTCACGTCGCTCCTTCTCCCGCTAGTCATTCTGTTGGCCGCGCACGGCGCTCTGCAGATTCCCTTATGGGATTCGCAGGGTGTGGTGATTTTCCTGTTCTTTAGTTGGGTGACCTCCTCCCAGGCGATCCTGACGCTCTATCGCCTCCGCGCGATCGGCTCCTGGAAAGTGGCGGGGATCATGTTGCTGACGCTGGTGCTGGTGATGTCCACCTACCTGTTCGCGGCGGAGCGCTTCACTCATTTCCTCTATCCAGCGCCGGGCGAAGTGAGCGCCTACTTCCACGCCGCTGCTCTGCCGGTCTGGCTGTTCGACGGCATGATCGCGGCCACGGCGCTCTTCGTCACCATGGGTTGGATCGTGATCTACGCCAAGAGCCATGGTCGATCGATTCATCTGCCGGAATGGATCAGCGCAATACAGATCCGAAGTTATCTCGTTTTCATGAATCGTCTCTACTTGGATGGCCTCGCGCTCAGGCTCCGCCAAGGTTTCGGGCGGGCCATCAGTCGGCTCGATCGGAGCAGGGGGTTCCTGCTGGTGAGCGCGGTGATCGCCCTGGCCCTCGCCGCGGCGCGAATGGGAACCTCATCGACGATCGAACACGTCGCCTTTTTGTGTCTGTTCGCCTTCATGCTTCCGCTCTTTCCGGTGCATGGGTTCTATGTGGCCGCCCTGACCCGATTGCCGGGATACGCGTCCATCCTGTTGGCGATCGTCTTGCCGGTCGCGGGGCTTGGGGGCGTGGCTGGCTTGCTTTCCGAGCTGCCCGCGGAGCTGCTCAACGGCGTGAGCGTGTTGGCCGTGTTCGGCACCGTCTATGGATCGATCAAGGCGCTGGCTCAGCAGCGGGTCGCCCGCCTGGTGGCTTACGGCGGGCTCTCGTTCTATTCCATGCTCTGGTGGCATTTGGCCGTTGCTCAGATCGCAACCCCCCAGGCGATCGTGTATGCCACTTCGGTGGCGCTGGTCACCGGCGGGTTGCTCGTCGCTTGGCGTGCGGTGCACACGCGTTACGGCGATCTGGCGCTCGGCCGGCTCGGCGGGCTGGCGCGACCCATGCCCCGGTTTGCCGTCCTGCTCGCGCTCTTGGTGATGGCGGCCGTGGGTCTACCCCCCTTCGGGATGTTTTCGGGTTACGTAGCCATGCTGCTCCACCCGTCGATGGCGCTTTCCCTCGGCATTTCCGTGGGGCTGACGATCATCTTGGTGGCCTGGTTCACCGCCTCGTGGTATTTGTTCGCCTTGATGCAGCGGGTGCTCTTCGGCCCGCACCGTTCGGATCTTCCGTTCGACGATCTGGGCCCAGCCGAGCTCGCCCCGCTGGTGCTGGTGCTGGTGCTTCTGCTGGTCCTGGGCATCGCCCCGCACCAACTGGTCGATTTCTTCGGCGCCAATACCCTCACGGCTTGGAACGCGCGGTGAACCCCGTGGAGCAGATCACGTCCTACAGCGATACTCAGCGGATGCAGCTCCGAGCCGTGATCCTACTCTCGAGCGAGATCATCGCTCCCTGCTGGCCCATGCGCACGTTCGTTCATCACAATCCGCTCCACGGGTTGGAGGAACTCCATTTCGAGGAGGCTGCGCAACGGGCTCAACAGGTGTTGGGAGGGAAGGGATTTCTGTCGCTTGAGCTGTTTCGCGACTATGCCCGTTCGGGCCGGATTCTTCCCCGGCACATTGACGCCGCGCTGAAGTCGCGTGTGCATGACAAGCAGGTCACGCTGGGAGATCACCAGATCACCGATTTCGACGTGCTGCGAGCCCAGCTGCTCCACGGTCTCTCGGCCCCTCCGGAAGACGTGCTCGACGCCATGATCGCCCGCCGTCCGGATCGAACCGTGATCACCGCGCTCGCGGATCACCTCTCCCGCGGCCTGGAACCGGCCAACGTGGAGGAGGCGCAGGGAGACGACGATCCGGCTGTTCTCGGCCGCCACGCCACCCTGGCGTCGTGGTGCGATCGCACGTTGGGGACCGACATCACGGCCGGGATCAACCGGGAAATGATCAAGTGGTGCGAAGCGTTCTTGGACGAAGCCCATGCGGCCTGGGCAATGCCCGGCCGGGAGAACGGTTTCTACGCGGCCTGGAGGTCGCTGGCCGCGCTGGAGTGGTCGCCCTGCGGCATCCCCCAGAGCCGCCGGAAGCTTGCCCGCTTGCCGGCCCATCCGGAAGATGCGCTGCTTGACCATCTGGCCGCGCTCGGCGTTCCGCCCGGCCTGTGGCAGGGCTATCTCGCGTTGCATTTCGCAGCCCTGCCCGGGTGGGCGGGCTTCATCAAATGGCGCGCGGATCAATCCGACTACGAGTGGCAACAGGCCCATCCCATCGACCTGGTCCAGTACCTTGCCGCGCGCCTCTGGTACGAACGCGAGTTGGTGCAACAGGCCTGCCGGACGGAACTCGGAATCGATGGAAATGTCCAGGCGATCCGGGGCGCAGCGGCATCGAAGGACTCGCCGGAGACGGACCGCACCGGGCTCCGCCATCGATCATGGTCGTGGCGGCTCGTGGCGCTTGCGACCGCGTTGGACCTCGCGCCCTCGAGTCTGATGGACACGGCGCCGGACACGCTCAAGACCGTGCTGAACTGGCAGGACAGCTTCCCGGAATCACGCCACGGGCCGGTATGGCTGAACGCGTTCGAAGCCGCCTATCAAGAACAGCTTCTGGCGACACTCCGGCCCAACCACTCCAAATCGCCCTCGGCGACACCGGTCCGTCCGCAATCACAGGCCGTGTTTTGTATCGACGTGCGCTCCGAATCGCTCCGGCGCCACCTCGAAGCCGTCGGCGACTACGGCACGTTCGGCTTCGCCGGCTTTTTCAGCGTCTTCATCCGGTACCAGGCCATGGGAAGTACTCACGACACCGATCAGTTTCCGGTGATCATGAAGGCCAAAAATACGGTGCGTGAAGTGCCCCGGATCTATCACAGCCAGCTGCTCTCGCGGCATCGGGCCGGGACCAAATTGCTGCACGCGGCCCATACGCTGCTGCACGATCTCAAAGAAAACGTCGTGACGCCCTATGTCATGGTGGAGTCCCTCGGCTGGTTCTACAGCCTGCCCCTGATCGGCAAGACGGTGTTCGCCTCCTGGTATCACACGTGGGCCGAGCGGCTGCGGCGCATCTTCGTGCCGCGGGTCTCCACCAGCCTGACCGTGGACAAGCTGTCGCGGGAGGAGGTCACCGAGATGCTGGCCGCCGAGCAGCGCGGGATCATCCGCCGCGCCCTGCAGGAACGGTTCGGAGACCGCGATCTGAATCTGTCGCTCGAGCGCCTGGAATACCTGCGCAAACGGGCGTTGGACGAGAGCCACGGCGGTGATCACGCACCGAAGGGATCGCTTTCCGCCGAGGAAGAGGGGGCCTTCATCCAGGTTTTGCGCGAGCAGTACCGCATCAACCCCGGCGGAGCCTTCGCACGCATGGAGCGCATCACGCGCATGGGTTTCACCCTCGCGGAGCAGGCTTTCACGGTAGAAACCGCACTCCGGATGATGGGGCTAACCGAGAATTTCTCCCGCCTGGTCCTCTTCTGCGGCCACGGCAGCACGTCGGAGAACAATCCGTTCGAGGCGGCTCTCGACTGCGGCGCGTGCGGCGGCAACACGGGGAAGCCGAACGCGCGCGTCCTGGCGATCATGGCCAACAAGGCGCCGGTGCGCGAGGCGCTGGCGAAGAACGGCCTCGTCATTCCCCAGGACACGTATTTCATCGCCGGCCAACACGACACCACCACGGACACGGTCGAGCTCTTCGATCTGGAAGACATCCCGCACACCCATCTCAACGACCTGTTGCGCTTGGATCGCGACCTGGCGGAGGCGGGCCGGCGGAACAGCCGGGAACGGTGCGGGCGATTCCCGGAGCTTCCGCCCGCGCTCTCGCCCGCAAAGGCCGGGCGTGAAGTCCGGCGGCGGAGCGGCGATTGGAGCCAGGTCCGGCCGGAGTGGGGACTGTCTGGCAATGCCGCCTTCATTATCGGGCGTCGGGCGCTGACCCAAGGCATCGATCTCGGAGGGCGGGCCTTTCTCCATTCGTACGACCATCGGGGGGACGCGACCGGCCGGTTGCTGGAGATCGTGATGACCGGGCCGCAAGTCGTGGGCCAATGGATCAACATGGAGCACTATTTTTCGACGGTGGATACGGAGGTCTACGGCAGCGGCAGCAAGATCTACCACAACGTGGTGGGACGGTTCGGCATCATGTCTGGTCCCCAAAGCGATCTCCGCACCGGGCTGGCCTGGCAAACCGTCATGTCCGGGCCCCGGCCGTATCACGAGCCCATGCGGATGCTCACCGTGATCGAAGCGCCCCGGGAACGGATCCTCCAGATCATCCGGCGGCACCGTCTCCTTCGGCAGCTCTACGACAACGAGTGGGTCCGCCTGGTGGCGCTTGACCCGGACCACGAAAGTTTCTTTTACTACGTGCCGAGGCAGGGATGGACGCCGGTGCACGATGACGGCCCATCGCTTCGAACCGCCACCAATTGATTGATCAGGAGGACCACCGCATGACCGGCCTCACGCTTCATCCCATGAAGGAAATCAGGATCATTATCCAAGGCGAACACGTGAAATACGCGATCGACTTGTTGGAGAGCAACAAGGCGACCGGGTACACGATCTTTCACAACATTTCGGGAAAAGGGCACCACGGGTTCCATACCGCCCATCCGATGTTTAATGAAATGGACAGCCTGGTGATGTTGGTAACCGTGGTGCCCCAGGAGAAGGTGGAGCCGATTTTGGCCGGCTTGAAGCCGCTCTTCGATCGCTACACCGGGGTGATGTTCGTTTCCGACGTGGCGGTGAGCCGCGCGGAATACTTCTCCGGGCCGGGCGAGAAGCCGTGACGGTTCGTTTTGCGCGTGTTGGTCCGGGCTCCGGGCGCGCGCCCCGCAGTGCGGTCGCCCTACTTGCGGTCTTGTAGCGAGACTTCGAACACAATTCGCCGGCACGTGCAGCGCGGCCCGAGGTGACAGAGCGCCAGGCGCGGGGCTTGTCCGGGCGCGGGCAATGGAACCCCTTCCGGTACGGTGCCCACCCCCAGCGTGATGTGCGGCCAGAACCGGTCGAAACTCGCACTGGCCGGGTACTCGTTCACCCAGCCCAGCGTGCTCGCCGTCACTGACGCCGGGTCAACGAACATCTCGGGCGTCGCGTGGTGGGTGAACCACGGTGCCGTGGCTCGCATGACCGCTTCGTGCAAAGCCTGAAGCGCCGGGTTGCGGGCGATTTCCAGGCTGCTGACCGTCTCACCCGTCTGTGAGGACCGCACCGACACGCCTGTAAACGTCAGCTCAACGGGCTGGTGTGAGTTCGCGAGGGTGGTCAGAGCCTGTGCCAGCGACGGGATGGTTTCTTCCACAACACAGCCCATGGCCAGCGAGACGTGCGGCACACAATCGGTGCGGCTCAGCGCGATAGGCGCCGGGCTCACGCGCCGAAGCGCGCGATTGAGGGAGATCGCGTGATCCATGATGTCCCCCGATGGGAGCAGGACGACGTCGATGGCCAACGCACCCACGGGAGCAGCCTATCACGCGCGACGCCGATGCGGCCATAAAAATACAAAAGGCCCGGGGGGAGTGTCCCCGGGCCTTTTGAGTGCGCGCAATGGTTAGACTTTCACCACATTCGCTGCTTGGAGCCCCTTCGGCCCATTCACGACTTCAAATTCCACCTCTTGACCTTCGTCCAGAGACTTGAATCCGTCACCTTGAATGGCGGAAAAGTGCACGAAGACGTCTTTGCCCTCGTCTTGGGTAATGAACCCGTAGCCCTTGCTGCCGTTGAACCACTTCACTCGGCCTTTCGCCATGTAACAATCACCTCCCTTCCACAGAATTCGGGACTGACCCCGTGGGTATCGATCGGAGGCGTGTTCCAAGGCGAAAAAAAACCGCAGCTCGTGCTTCAATGGCTGCGGTTGCGTTCCACTCACGACCTGTGACCACCCCAACTGACACCTGCGAAATGTATACCACGAGCGCGGGCGGGATGTCAACATAGCCCTTCGCCGTTGTGAGCGGATGGGCTGGGGGCTAGGGATCGTGCGACGGTCGCGCGTGCGTGATGGATACTCGTCGGTTGACCTTTCTCGGCCGCTCGGGTAGAAAGTCGTTCGTGTCCGCTGTCCGCCCGTTCGATTCCGCGCTCATCAAGCGTGCCTAAGCATCGCCTGCTCCTGAAGGGTCTCGGCGTACTCGTGACGTGCGTGTGGCCTCACGTGGCGTACGCAGCCCCAGCCGAGTCCTCGCCTGCCTCGGTGACCCTTTGGGGGATCCCGGTCGCGTTCGTCCTATTCGGAGTGACCTTGCTGGGAGTAGCACTCTTGCATCGGTGGACGTTCGAGGTTGCGGTCACCGGGCTCGCAGTGATCGTCACGTACACATTGGTCACCACCGACCTAAACCTCGTCGCACACCTCAGGCATGAGGCGCGATTGCTGGCCAATCTCTTAGGGCTGCTCTTGGGCTTCGCAATCCTGGCCAGGCAGTTCGAGGACTCGCACGTCCCCGAATGGCTGCCCAAATGGTTACCAGACGACTGGACCGGCGGCTTCGCACTGTTGGGACTCGTGGCTGTGTTGTCCACGTTCCTGGACAATATCGCGGCCGCCATGATCGGCGGCGTTATGGCCAACAAGCTCTATAAGGGGCAGGTGAGCGTGGGGTTCTTGGCCGCGATCGTGGCGGCGGCCAACGCAGGCGGGGCCGGATCCGTGATCGGCGACACAACCACCACCATGATGTGGATCGCGGGCGTTCCCGCGCTTCACGTGGCCGAAGCGTTCATTGCGGCCGCCGCTGCGGTGGTGTTCTCGGGGATCGTTGCTGGACGGGCGCAACACCGACGCCAACCGATTCTCAAGGATCCGCACCGAGCTCGGCGGATCGACACCGGGCGGCTGGGGGTCGTGGGGCTGATGATCGCGGGAACCATCACGGCGAATGTGGTTCTGGACTTTCCCGCCGTGGGGCTGTGGGTGGCGATTCTGCTGGGAACCGCTATTCGGCCCACACCGTGGGGTGAACTGTCGCGCGCTGCCAAGGGCAGCCTGTTTCTTTGTTCGCTGGTGTTGTCCGCGAGTCTGATGCCGGTTAAGGCGTTGCCCGACCCCTCCTGGCAGACCGCGCTGGGGCTGGGATTCGTCAGCGCGGTGTTCGACAACATTCCGCTGACCGCGCTCGCCTTGTATCAGGGCGGCTACGACTGGGGCATCCTGGCCTTTACCGTGGGGTACGGCGGGTCCATGATCTGGTTCGGGTCGTCGGCCGGCGTGGCGATCTGCAACCTGTTTCCGGAAGCGAGAGACACCGCGCGTTGGCTGGCCGAGGGCTGGCACGTCGCAGTGGCGTACGTGGTGGGGTTCTTTGTCATGCTCGCCCTAATCGGGTGGCATCCGGATGTTCTGCCGCACTGAACGACAAGGCGCGTGATCCGGACGAGGACTCTCCCGTGGACCTTTGAGGCGCGTTACGTTGTCTAAACCTGGCGATGAGACCGATGACGCGACGTGGGTGCAGCGGGTCCAGGCCGGCGAGACCGAGGCCTTCGACACCTTGGTGCGCCGCTATCAGACGCCGATCTACAACGTGCTCCTCCGATGGCTGGGCGACCGTGACGAAGCGGCCGAGGTCGCGCAAGACGTGTTCGTGGCGGCGTTCCGGGCGCTGGGTCGCTTTCGCGGCGAGGCCCGGTTTTCCACCTGGCTCTACCAGATCGCGATCAACCAGGCGAAGAACCGACGCAAGGCCCTTGCGCGCGCGGCCACACACGTGGTCCACAACAGCGGCGATCCAGAAAACGATCCGCTCGATCGAGTTCCCGATCCGCGACCGAATCCTTCGGATGAGATCGAACGGCGGCAACTGCAGCGCGTGGTCCAAGGGGCGATCAATGGATTGGACGCTGACGACGCCCTGGTGGTCATCCTACGCGATCTGCAACAACAGTCGTACCAGGAGATCGCGCGCATATTGGCGGTGCCGGAGGGAACCGTGAAGTCGAGGCTGTACCGCGCACGCCAAGCTCTCAAGGCGCGGCTCGTGCCGTGGGTCTCTTCGCAGCGGATTCGTTTATGACGTGCGATGCCATTCAAGAGCGTCTTGCCGCGTATGTGGAGCGGCAGCTCGACCCCGAAACGCACCGATTGGTCGAAACGCACCTGGCGTCCTGCCCTACCTGCCGGGCAGAAGCCGAGGCGCTGGCTGGCGTGATCCGGGCCGTGGCGGATCTGCCGGTGGAAGCTCCGCCGCCCGGATTCTCGCAAGCCGTGATGGCGAGGGTGCGGGCTGAACCGCGCGCTCCCACGGTGTGGGAACGGCTGTTCGTGCCGCTCTGGATCAAACTGCCCGTGCACGCGGTGGCGTGGATCGTGGTGATTGCCGCCGGGTGGTATCTGTTTCGCGCCACCCCGCCGGTCCAGGTGCAGGTCGCGCAACGGAGTGAAGAAGTGGTGGGTGGCGCGGCCAAGGGTGACGAGCTCCCTGCCGAGCCTCACCCTGGTCCGCCTCCGGAAACCGCAATCGCACCGACCGAGAAGCTGCCCACAGCTCCTGGCGGCCTGAAACCGCCGGCAACCGATGCGGATGTTCGGAGGATGGAGACGTTCGAGCGGCAGACCAAAGACGAGGCCGCTCCCGGTCGATACGACGCGAAGAAGGAATCGGGGTCTCGGACCACGCCTTCATCGGTCCAGTCGTTTTCCGAGCCCGACCAGGAACTGACAGTGGCCTTGAATGACCCCCCCGGAGACGAGCAGGCCCTCGCGCGCGTACGCGCCGCGGTCGAGCGAGCAGGCGGCTCGCCGCTGCCAACGGCCCCAAACACGTCGGACACCGTATGGCTCACGATCAACGCTGATCGAGTGGATGTCCTGCGTCAGGAATTGCGGCTCCTTAGCCGTGTCCCGCCAGACCAACCAGGCAAGGGCGATGGTCCGTCGATGTCGGCTGCCGCCCCACCGGCCTCGCTCAACACCCCGCTCGCCGGACCCGGAGTGAAAACCGACGATGCACCGGTCGCCAAGGTTCGGGTCCGGGTCACCATCCAGTGGGCCGCGCCCCAACAATCCCTCCCGTAGCCTGGAACTTTTCCCGAATCGCGTTGTCTCACTCGCCGAACCCCATCAAGGGGTGGACGGGGGGACGCGATGTACGACCGACTCGATCCTCGGTATTACCAGATCATGGCCCTGTCAGGGCTGTTGTTTTACGGCATCTGGGCGCTGTCGTTTGACGTTACCCCCTCGCGCGCAGCGCTCCTGATCACCACCGCGCTGGCCACCCAATGGGCCTGCACGCGCTTCTGGCGCCTGCCGGAATTCGACCCGCGGAGCGCGCTGATTTCCGCGCTCTCGCTCTGTCTGCTCCTGCGCACGAACGACGCGGTCCTGGCCGCGGCCGCCGCGGTGATCGCGATCGCAGGCAAATTTATCCTCCGAGTCAACGGCAAACACATTTTCAACCCCACCAATCTTGCCCTGGTCCTCATGTTGCTGCTCTCCGACCGAGTGTGGGTCTCATCGGGCCAATGGGGTCACGCGGCGTTTTTCGCGTTCTTGATGACGTGTGCGGGTGGGCTGGTGGTCCACCGGGCGTTGCGCAGCGACGTCACGCTCGCGTTTCTGGGCGCCTATGCCGGCCTGGTGGTCGGACGCGCGTTCTGGCTGGGTCAGCCGCTCGCCGTGCCCCTGCACATGTTCGAGAACGGCGCGCTGCTGCTCTTTGCCTTCTTCATGATTTCCGACCCCAAAACCACGCCGGACTCGCGGTTGGGCCGCGTGGTCTTCGCCGTGGTCGTCGCGCTAGGAGCCGGCCTCGTTCAGTTCGTCCTGTATCGCCCCAACGGCCTGTTGTGGTCGCTTGGAACCGTGTCGATCTTCACGCCGCTCATCGACCGATTCCTGCCGGCCAGGCGGTACCACTGGAGCGGGAGAGAGGTTCTCGTACCGTTGATCGGCCGATTTGCGGCAATCGTTCACCGAAAGGAGCACACGATGATCCGATCCCTCGTCCGTTTGTCTCTGTGCAGTCTGTTCCTGTTGGGATGGGCTGCTTCGGCTTCGGCCTTTTGCGGTTTCTACGTGGCCAAGGCCGATACCAAGATCTTCAACAAGGCTTCGCAGGTGGTTCTCGCGCGCCTTGAAGATAAAACGGTCATGACTATGGCCAACGACTTCAAAGGTGATCCCACGGAGTTCGCGGTGGTGGTCCCGGTGCCGACCGTCCTTGCGAAGGACCAGATCCATGTGGGAGATCAAGCCGTGGTCGATCACCTCGACGCGTATTCGGCCCCGCGACTGGTGGAGTACTACGACGAGAACCCGTGCGCGCGGGTCGACAAGAACGCCGCGGCCCCGCTGGGTTCCGGGACCGTCTTCGAGGCCGCACCCGGCCGGCGACAGAAATCGGAGGCCCTGGGGGTGAAAATCGAAGCCCGCTACACCGTAGGTGAGTATGACATCTTGATCCTGTCGGCCACGCAGAGCCACGGATTGGAGACGTGGCTGCGCGAAAACGGCTACCGGGTTCCGCCGGGTGCGTCGCGTGTGCTCGGGAGCTACCTCAAACAGGGTATGAAGTTCTTCGTGGCCAAGGTCAACCTCTCCGAGCAGGAGCGCCTGGGGTACCAGCACCTCCGGCCGATCCAGGTGGCGTACGAGTCGCCCAAATTCATGCTGCCGATTCGGCTGGGCATGGTCAACGCGGATGGGGCCCAAGAGCTCTTCGTGTACACGCTGACCCAGCGAGGGCGGGTCGAAGCCACCAACTATCGGACCGTGAAGCTCCCCTCGAACGCCGAAATCCCGATCTACGTGAAGAACGAGTTTTCACCGTTCTACCAGGCCCTGTTCGCTCACCAAACCGAGAAAGAGCGCGGTTCCGTCGTGTTTGTCGAATACGCCTGGGACATGGGCTGGTGCGATCCCTGCGCAGCCGATCCGCTCTCGCGCGATGAGCTCAAACGTCTCGGCGTGTTTTGGCTCGTCGACGGGCCGACCGGAGCCTTCCGCGGCCCGGCACCTGCCGCCAACGTCTTCCTCACCCGGCTCCACGTGCGTTACGATGCCGCGAGTTTTCCCGAAGATTTGGTCTTTCAGGAAACGGCTGACCGGACCAATTTCCAGGTCCGGTACGTTCAACGCCACGCGTGGACTGGCGAGGCGTCCTGTCCCGAAGTCGTCTCGTATCGTCGCACCCTGGCTGAACGGCGCGAGCGCGAGGCTCAGACGTTGGCCTCACTGACCGGGTGGGCGTTGGACGAGATTCGCGCCAAGATGGAGCTGGACGCGCCGCCATCGATCCGGCCGTGGTACAAGAAGCTCTGGGAGTAGGAAGCCCTCGACCAGAATCGAGCGTTGCGCCTGGGTGGCCCCACCCCGTATACTTACACGCTTTTTGCGGAACGCGGCGTGCAGCGAATCCTGTTTTTCGACATCGAGACCGTGCCGTCGGAGCACGGGTTCAAATACGGCAAGCCGCGCGGAGCGGACGAACCCGAGGAGCAGTACATCAAGCGCCTCTCGCTCTCGGCCGTCACCGCGCGGGTGCTGTGCATCGGGTTCGCGCTGGAACCGCCCGCGGATGCGCCGCCTCAGATCCTGTCCGGCGACGAGGCCACGATCCTCAAGGACTTTTGGGGGCTGATCGAGCGGGCCGACCTCTATGTCGGGCACAATGTCTTGGATTTTGATCTCAAATTCATCGTCCAGCGCTCGACGATCCATCGCATCAAGCCCACGCGGGACATCCCGTTTGCGCGTTTTCGCAACGCACCGGTGTTCGACACCATGCAGGAATGGACGCGTTGGGGGCGAGAGGGCGTGAGCCTGGAAGCGTTGGCGTTGGTGTTGGGACTGAACTCGCCCAAAGACGGCATGGACGGGGCCAAGGTCTATCCCGCATTCGTTGAGGGACGGGTGCAGGCGATTTATGACTATTGCCGCGGCGACGTGGACACGGTGCGGCGCGTCTACCGCCGATTGAAATTCGCGGAAGGGAGTTAACGAGGGTCCATGGCGACGTATCAGTACATCTACACCATGCAGCGGGTCACCAAGGTGGTTCCGCCCAAGCGCGAAATTCTCAAAGATATTTCGTTGTCGTTCTACCCCGGCGCCAAGATCGGCGTGCTGGGGCTGAACGGATCGGGCAAGTCCACGCTCTTGCGGATCATGGCGGGCGTGGACACGGACATCTTGGGTGACGCCAAGCCGGCCAAAGGCATCAAGATCGGCTATTTGCCTCAAGAACCGCAACTCGACCTCGCGAAAGATGTGCGCGGGAACGTTGAAGAGGGCGTAGCCGCGACCAAGAAGCTGCTCGACGAGTTCAACGCGCTGTCGGCCCGGTTCGCGGACCCGATGTCGGACGACCAAATGGCCGCGTTGCTCGATCAACAGGCCAAGCTGCAGGAACAGATCGACGCTGCCAACGCGTGGGAGTTGGACCGGCAACTGGAAATCGCGGCGGACGCGCTGCGTCTGCCGCCGTGGGACGCGGACGTGAAGACGCTCTCGGGCGGCGAGCGGCGCCGGGTGGCGCTCTGCCGGCTGCTGTTGTCCAACCCCGACATGCTGCTGTTGGATGAGCCCACCAACCACCTCGACGCCGAGTCCGTGGCCTGGCTGGAGCGGTTCCTCAAAGACTTCAAGGGCACCGTGGTCGCGGTCACCCATGACCGCTATTTCTTGGACAACGTCGCGGGCTGGATCTTGGAGCTGGACCGTGGACGAGGCATTCCTTGGGAAGGCAACTACTCGTCGTGGTTGGATCAGAAAGCGCTGCGCCTGGCGCAGGAGGAGAAACAGGAGTCGGCGCGCCAGCGCGCGCTCAAACACGAATTGGAATGGGTGCGGACCGCTCCCAAGGGCCGTCACGCCAAGAGCAAGGCGCGGCTGAAAGCGTATGAGGAGCTGGCCTCCAAGGAGGTCGAGGGACGGAACGAGACCAAAGACATCGTGATCCCGCCGGGGCCTCGTCTGGGCGAACTCGTCATCGAAGCCAAGGATCTGACCAAGGGGTATGGCGATCGCGTGCTGATCGACGGCTTGTCGTTCAGCCTGCCCCGCGGCGGCATCGTGGGAATCATTGGTCCGAATGGGGCGGGCAAGACCACGTTGTTCCGACTGCTGGTCGGGCAGGAAAAGCCCGACAGCGGCACGATTAAAGTCAGCGACACGGTCAAGCTCGCCTACGTGGATCAGTCGCGGGATGCCCTCGACGGATCAAAAACCGTCTACGAGGAGATTTCGGGCGGACGGGACGTGATCGAAGTGGGTAAACGTGAGCTCTCTTCCCGCGCGTACGTAGGCGGGTTCAATTTCAAGAACACGGACCAGCAGAAGTTGGTCAAAGAGTTATCGGGCGGCGAGCGCAATCGCGTTCACCTGGCCAAGGTCATCAAGAGCGGGGGCAACGTGCTGTTGCTCGACGAGCCCAGCAATGATCTGGACGTCGAGACATTGCGTGCGCTGGAGGAGGCTATTCTTGATTTTGCGGGGTGCGTGCTGGTCATCAGCCACGATCGATGGTTTCTCGATCGTATCGCCACGCACATCCTCGCGTTCGAAGGTGACAGCCGCGTCGTGTGGTTCGAGGGCAATTACCAGGAGTACGAGGCGGATCGACACAAACGCCTCGGCACCGACGCGGATCAGCCGCATCGGATCAAGTACCGCAAGCTGACGCACTGAACCCTCCGCACCATGAAGATGTTGAAAGTCAGCCGCGGCTCGTTGTTCATCTGCGAGACCTGTTACCACATCATCGAAGAGTCGGGGCAGATCGAGGGCGACCGCGCCACGTCCGACGCCGTGATCGCGGAGTTGTGTCCGAACTGCGAGGATCAGAACAAGCCGCTGCTGGATGATCTGCTGGGCAGCGAAGAGTAATATCCGTCTGGGTGCGATTCTTGATTCGCCCCAACGCTCTTGATATTCTGACTCGTCTGCTGGGCTGAGCAGGTTTTGGATCGCGATGCGTATCACGGAAATCTTTCACAGCATTCAAGGCGAGTCCACCTTCGTCGGACTGCCGTGTGTCTTTGTCCGCGTCACGGGGTGCCCGTTGCGGTGCACGTGGTGCGACACGACGTACGCGTTTTACGACGGCCAGGAGATGAGCGTCGAGCAGATCGTCGAGCGGGTGGAACGCTACGACTGTCGTCTCGTCGAAATTACGGGCGGCGAACCGCTCCATCATCCCGAGGCCTTGGAGCTGACCACCCGGTTGCTGGATGCGGGCTACGCGGTGTTGGTGGAGACCAGCGGTGCGGTCGATATTGCACCCCTCGACCCGCGCGCCGTGGTCATCATGGACCTGAAGTGTCCGGGGAGCGGCATGGCGGATCGCAACCTGTGGAGCAATCTCGACCGCCTGAAACCGAGCGATCAGATCAAATTCGTCGTCAAAGACCGCGCGGACTACCAGTGGGCGCGGGACGTGCTCGCACGGACAGGACTCCACGAACGCCACGCGGTCTTGTTGTCGCCCGTGTTCGGGGAGCTTGATCCCAAAGCCCTGGCGGCATGGGTCCTCGAAGACCGACTCCCGATTCGTCTTCAACTCCAACTCCACAAATTGATCTGGGATCCTGCCGCACGCGGCGTCTAAGCGCGCGAGGTCGGCACACGAAGAGGCCCAACAAGGAGGCCAAACGAGACGACTATGACGCGATCGATTACCGTGAAGACCGGGTCACTGCATGCCGCACCCGACGATGCCGTGGTCGTGTTTCGCTACCAAGACGGCGAGCCTCCCCGCGCGTTCAGGGCGATCGCGCAAGCCCTGGGCGCGTCGTTTCAGTCCGCGCTGACCGGGGCCGGTTTCGAGGGCAAGACCGGGCAGGCGGTGCTCGTGCACACCGGCGGTCGGATTCGAGCGCGGGCGGTTGTCGCGGCCGGGTTGGGCGGCCGCGACGGCGCGGAGCCCGAACGCGTGCGGCAAGCCGCGGCCCGCGCGGCCCAGCGCGCGAGGGAGGCGGGCTGCGAGCGGGTGGCGTTTGATCTCGCCATCGGGGGTGATCCCGAGGAGACGGCGCGAGCCTGCGTCGAGGGCGCCGTGATGGGCCTCTACCGGTTCAGCCGGTATAAGACGGAGAACGGAGACCAGCGTCGCGAGGTGAAGGCCCTCGCGCTCTACGCCGACGAGGCCGATGCGGCGGCTGTCCGATCCGGCGCGCGGCGGGGCACGATCGTGGCCGAAGCGGTGAACCAGGTGCGCGATCTCGGCAACCTGCCCGCGAACGTGGCAACCCCGACGTACGTGGCGGACCAGGCCAGACGGATCGCGCGCCAGCACGGGCTTGCGTGCGAGGTCATCGACCGCAAGGGCATGGAGCGGCTGGGGATGGGCGCCCTGCTGGGCGTGGCGCGCGGGAGCGTGGAACCGCCCAAGCTGATCATCCTGCGGTATCAGGGCCGCGGGACACCCGGCGCGAACGGATCGCGAGGGGCGGATCGGCCGATCGCGCTGGTCGGCAAAACGATCACGTTCGACAGCGGAGGGATCTCGCTCAAGCCGGCCGAAAACATGGAGCAGATGAAGAGCGACATGCTCGGCGGAGCCGGCGTTCTGGCGGTGTTGGAGGCCGCCGCGAAACTGCGGCTGCGGGTGTCGGTGGTCGGTCTGCTCCCGGCGACCGAAAACATGCCGAGCGGCACGGCCATCAAACCGGGAGACGTGGTGACGGCTATGTCGGGCACGACCATCGAGGTGGTCAACACCGACGCGGAGGGTCGCCTGGTCCTGGCGGATGCGCTGGCGTACGCGGTCAAGCGATTCCGGCCCCGGCTCGCGTTGGACATCGCGACGCTGACCGGTGCGTGTTCGGTCGCACTCGGCCAGCACGCCATCGGACTGCTCGGGACCGACGAGGCTCTGGTCGGCGGGCTCAAACGGGCCGCGGAGGAATCCGGGGAGCGCGTGTGGCAGTTGCCGCTGTGGGACGACTACTACGAGCAGATCAAGAGCGACGTCGCGGATCTCAAAAACACCGGCGGACGGCCCGCCGGAACGATCACGGCTGCCGCGTTCCTCAGCAAATTCGTCGGCGAGACGCCGTGGGCGCACCTCGACATCGCCGGAACCATGTGGGGGAGCGACACGCGGCACTACGTCACCAAGGGCGCAACCGGAGCGGGCGTTCGGCTGCTGATCCAGTTCCTCATGGATGAAGCCGCCGCCGCGCACCGGGGACGCGTCCACCCGCCCGCGCGGAGGACCCGGCGCGCGCCGCGTCCCGTGCAACGATGACGCTCAAGGAGAAGCTGGGTCAGCTCGTGATGGCGGGGTTCGAGGGCACGAGACCCTCGAAGGCCGTCACCCGGTTGGTCGCAGGCATCCGCGTCGGGGGGGTGATTCTGTTCAAGCGCAACGTCGTGGAGCCCGCCCAGGTGTTGTCTTTGACCCGCGCCCTGCAACGGTCGGCTCCCCGCGCGCCGCTGTTTATCGCCGTGGATCAGGAAGGGGGGCGCGTGAGTCGCCTCCCGGCTCCGTTCACGCAGTTTCCCGCGGCGGCCGTGTTGGGCAAACGAAAATCCGTGTCCCTCACCTACGCGGTCGGCGAAGCCATGGGACGTGAACTCGCCGCCGTGGGCATCAACATGAATATGGCGCCGGTGCTGGACGTGAACACCAATTCCGCCAACCCGATCATCGGGGATCGGGCGTTCGGCGACAGCCCGATGGTGGTGGAAGAACACGGCCTCGCACTGATGGTGGGGCTCCAAGACCGCCGAGTGATCGCGTGTGCCAAGCACTTTCCCGGCCACGGAGCTACGGCGGCCGACTCGCACCTGGAACTTCCCGAAGTCGCGGTCTCGCTGGGCCAGCTCGAACGCGTGCATCTTCGCCCGTTCGAGCACGCCATCGCCAACCGGTTGGCCGCGGTGATGACCGCGCACGTCCGCTATCCCGCGTTGGATCCTCGGGCTCCCGCCACCTTGTCGAAGAAAATCCTGACGAACCTGCTGCGCCGTGCGATGGGCTTCGACGGCGTGGTGGTCACCGACGCATTGGAAATGAAGGCGATCTCCGACCGCTACGACGCCGCGTCCGCAGCCCTGAAGGCGTTCTACGCTGGCGCGGATCTCCTGCTTTTCTGCGAAAATCCTGATGCGCCGGCCGAAGCAGTCGACGCCCTCGCGACGGCGGTCAAACGGGGAGGTCTCTCCGAGACCCGCGTGGATGAGTCTCTCAACCGGGTGCTGCGGCTCAAGGAGCGCTTCCTGTTGGGTGGCAGACCTCCGACGAGATCAGCGCTTCGCCAGGTGGTGGGTTGCGACGCGCATCTTCGCCTCGTGCAGCAGATCCAGGCCTTGTAAGTTCAGGAACACGACGCGGGCAGTCACCGCGTCCGGGTGGTGTCGTCGCGGACCTCTGGGTCCGCGACGAGCAGGGCGGGCTACTTCCGTTTCGACGCTTTTCCGGTCAACAGCCAGTCCACGCTGACCTTTCCGAAATCGGCGATACGGAGCAGCAACTCCGGGTTCGGGACGCGGCCGCGT
>JBFLXB010000038.1 GCA_040757335.1 Nitrospirota bacterium
CGGCGGAGGAGGAGGCGGCGGGGGCGGCGGAGGAGGCACGTACACCACAACCGGCGCAAAGATATTTCGCGGCGCGTCCACGGTGTCGCGAGGCGCATCCAACAATTCGACCTTGACGTGAAGTTGGGGGTCTTGGCCGCGCGCCCCGGTGGGAGAAGCGGTCGCGCCCTTCGTGTACTTCAGCGGAGCGGTGCGCGGGGGCTCATGGGTCGCCACCCGGTACGCGATGAGCGCCGCCCACAGCGCGATCAACCCGAAGAACAACTTGGCCTTGTTATCCATCTTCCCTGCCTACGCGCTTCCTTGCTTACGCGGTCCTCAAATACGCCGCGACCTTGACCCGGACCTCGAGCTCGCCTTCCTCCTTCTTCTTCGCACGCTCCAGAGCCAGGCTTTCCACGGCAAGAAACGGGCTGCTCCGTTCGAGGTCGTCGAGGAATCGGCGGACATTGGCGTAGGGGCCCGACAGCGCGAAGGTCAGTGACACCTTCTGGAAGTCCTTCAAATCAACGCGCTCAGGTTGGTAATTGACTTCTGGAATTTTCAGCCCGCGCCGCTTGGCCAGCGAGGCCAGGGTCGTCACCACTTCTGGAAGATCCTCCCGAGCCGTTGCGCGTTCGGTCAGCTTGCTGACCTGTTCGTGTGCTTGTTGGTAGGTCTTGAACCGCGCGATCCTGTCGCGCTCGCTCCGCCACGTCGTGTCGGTTTCATCCACGACGGCTCGGCTGGGAGCCAGCACCGCCGCATAGATGATCGCGTCGGCCGCCAATGCGATCACGGCCAACGCCAGCGGTACGCCCAGCCGGCGGATGGTGATCGTTCTGGTCACGCCCGTCCTCGATACGTGCATTGAATCGTGAACTCGGTGCGGTTGTCCTCGGTATTTCTTTGTTGTTGAAGGAAGACGTCCGTGAACCGGCCGCTCTCCTGGAGCGAGGTCATGAGTGCCGTGACGTCCTGCAGCGCGAGGGCCACGCCGTCGAGTGTCAGCGTCCTGGTCTTGAGATCGAGGCGAAGGCTGCTCACCGACACCTTACGCGGCACCGCGGCCTCAAGGTCGTTCAGCAACCCCGTCCACGAAAACGCCTTGGCTTCCAGGACTTGGTTCAACGCGGCGACTTGCTTGGCCAGGGCGTCGACCGCGGCGGAGTCGTCTGGCGAGAACCCGACACCGCGGAGTTCGTCCCGCAGCCGGGACGCCTGCTGCTGGACGCGGCCCACGTTCTCCTGGAGCGCCGTGACCTCGCGACGGTTCTCGGACGCCCACCACCACATCGCCGCGGCCAACACCACCCCCAGGAGCGACGCGGCGTACAGCCCCGCACCGACCAGGCGCGCGCGCGCGTAATCGGGGGACGCGAAGTCCGTGCGGAACGGTTCCGGGTCTCGAACCATCGACAGCGCCATCGCGGCTCAGCGCCCCGCCGCTGCGCCGATCGCGCCGGCGGCGCGGGCACACTGCGTCGCGGTCAGCCCGTTCAGCCCCGCAACCGCGGTATCCTCCGGACCCAGCAACTTGACCGTGAGGTGAAACCGTGCCTCCAACGCGCCGGGCAGCTCCTCGCCGCAGTCCACGGTGGACAGGAACATGTGGGTGATGCGCGACAGATCTTTTTCCTTGCCGTACGCGTTGAGGGACAGCTCCACTTCGTCCAGGATGCGTTCCCCGGCGTCGGCTCCGGTCAGCGCCTTGCGGGTCCCTTTGATCCGCAGATACGCGGGGGTCCCGCTTTCATAGATCATCACGGTCAGCGCCGCGGCGGTGATGGTCAGCACGATGAAGTGCTGGTCCGGGCTTGCCGAGTGCGCGATCCGGCCGCGAAACAGATTGAAGCGGTGAAACACCCCCAGGTCGATCACCCGGGCCTCGAACCCGACCCGCGCCAGCGCGCCCTCGTATCGGCTCAGCACCGTCTCGCTGACCGCAGCCCCGAGGATGCGCGAACCCGCTTCTCCGTCCGGCCGGCGAAACCGCTGGGACGTCAGGCGCGCCGCGCCCAGCTCCACGGCGAACGTTTTTTCGACGTGCCACCGCACCAATCGATCGAATTCGTCGCGCCGGGTGGGCACCGCCGCGACGTCGAACAGCGCCACCCGCGCCACCGGGTCCGGCAGCGAGACCGACACCGGGCCACCCGTCCGATCACCGGTCAACGATCGCAGCGCCCGTTCGAACGACGCGTCGTCCGCCACGTTGGGTTCAACCGGAGAAACCACCAGAACCCCCTCCGCAAGGGGCTCGCTCCGGTGCTCGATGACCTCCCGTCGGCGCCCGCGCTCCCGCACCCGGACCAATGTAAGGGCGTCCGGCGCGATCTCCAACCCGGTTCGGATCCCGTGTCGCCAAGGCATCGAGTCGGCCTTCACTCGATGAACGTGACTCGGTTGATCTCGCGCAGCGTGGTCTCGCCCCGCAACACTTTCTCCAGCCCGGCCTGGCGCAGGGAGGTCAGCCCCTCTTTGATCGCCGCTTTCCGAATTTCGGACGACGGCCGGCGGTCGAGGATCATTTCCCGGATCGAATCCGACAGGTCGAGGAATTCCGTGATCGCCCGCCGCCCTTTGAACCCGGTGCCGTGGCACTCCGGGCACCCGCGTCCCTGGTAGAACTCCGTGTCGCGGTACTGCTCGTAACTCAGCCCCGACGCCTCACACGCCTCCTGCGTGACCGACACGGTCTCGCGGCAGTGGGCGCAGATCGCGCGCACCAGCCGCTGGGCAAGGATGCAGTTCAGCGACGACACGAAATTATAAGGCTCGATCCCCATGTTCACGAACCGGCCGATCACGTCGAAGGCGTTGTTGGCGTGCACCGTGGTGAACACCAAGTGACCGGTGAGCGCCGACTGGATGGCGATCTGCGCGGTCTCCGAGTCGCGAATCTCACCGACCATGATCTTGTCCGGATCGTGGCGCAGGATCGACCGCAGCCCCTTGGCGAACGTGAGCCCCTTCTTTTCATTGACCGGAATTTGCACCACGTTGCGCAGTTGATATTCGACGGGATCTTCGATGGTGATGATCTTGTCGTCTTGATTGTTGATCTCTTCGATGGCCGCGTACAACGTGGTGGTTTTGCCGCTCCCGGTGGGCCCGGTGACCAGGACCATGCCGTACGGTTCGACGATCGATCGCCGAAACCGACGCAGGTCCTCGGGGTTGAACCCCAACCGATCGAGCCGCAGTTGGTTGACGCCCGCCGTGATGTACTCCTTGTCCAAGATCCGGATCACCACGGCTTCGCCGAAGATTCCGGGGAGGATCGACACCCGGAAGTCGACTTTCTTTTGGTCGAGCCGGAGTTTGAAGCGTCCGTCCTGCGGCGTCCGCTTCTCGGCGATATCCAGCTCCGACATGACTTTGATCCGCGAGATCAGCGGGGCGTGGAACTTGAGATCCAGCGGCTCCATCGCCGGATACAACACCCCATCGACCCGGTACTTGATGATCACCCCGCGCTCGCCGACTTCGATATGGATATCGCTCGCCCGCTTTTGCAGCGCGTTCAGGATCGTGGTGTCCACCAGGCGCACCACCGGACTCGTGTCCTTGGAAATCTTTTCGACCGAGAGGACCTCTTCGCCGCGATCGTCCTCCTTGATCAACACCGGACGAAAGTCCACCTCGATTCGCTTGAGCACCTGCGAGGAGCCCTCGCTGCGCTTGAGCGCCTCCAGGACGGCGGTGCGGCTGCCGATGCCGAACCGGAGCTCCCGCCGGAGCACCAATTCGAGCTCGTCCAGGAGCGGCAGGTTGGTGGGATCGGCCAGCACGATGGTGAGCACGCCGTCGCGGTCCTCGTAGGGCACGAAGGGATACCGGTACATCAGTTCCACCGGGATGGTCTTGAAAAACTCTTGATCAAGGTGAAACCCGTCGAGCGAGTAGTAGGTGAGGCGCCATTGCTCGGCCAGGGCCTTGGCGAGTTGCTCCTCGTCGATGGCCCCCAACTCCACCAGAACCGCACCCAACCAGCGCTGCTCGCGCATGGCCCGCACCGCGGCATCCGCCACCACCTCGGCGGCCACGGTGCCGCGCTCGATGAGAATGTCGCCCAATCGCTTCTTGGAGAGAAACGTCCTCACTTGATCGTCCCGGCCAGATTAAAGATCGGTAGATACATGGTGATGACCACCACCGCCACCAGAAAACCCATGGTCAACAACAGGGCGGGTTCGACCCACGTGGTAATCCGCGTCAGGGCCCGGTCGAGTTCGTCTTCGTGGAAATCCGCCACCTGGTTGAGCATCTCCTCGAGCGCGCCCGTGGTTTCACCGACCTCGATCATCTCCAGCGTCATACGCGGCATGAACCCGTCCACGGAAAAGGCGGCCGCCAGGCCCGTCCCCGTCTTGACGCGGTCGATCACGCGCCCGAGATGCGCCGCCACCATGCGATTGGGTACCGAGTCCGCCACCATCCGGAGGGCTGAGACCAACGGGATGCCGCCCGCGAGAATCGTTGCCAGCGTCCGGGACACGGTGATGGTGTAATGCGTCCGAACCACTGATCCGACCAGGGGCGAGCCGAGCAGCAGGCGGTCCATGATCCGCCGGCCGCGGTCGGTTCGACGCCACAGGCGAAGCGCGACCACGACCGCGACCACCCCCAGGCCCAAGAGCAGGGCCCACCGTCGGGAGAAGTCCACCACCGCCATGAGCCACCGGGTGGCCAGGGGCAGCTCGGATTGCGCTTCGCGGTAGACGTCCAGGAACGTCGGCATCACGAACGTGAGCAGAAAGACGATGACGCCCACCCCTACCGCCAGCAGAAACGCGGGGTACGACAACGCGCCGAGGATCTTCTTGCGGACCGCCAGCATGCGTTTCATGAACGCCTGATACCGGGTGAGCATCTCCACGACGTTCCCGCTGCGTTCGCCGGACCGCAGCGACGCCACGAAGAGTTCGGAGAAGTGGCGCGGGTGGGCCGCCATCGCGTCCGCCAGTGCGGACCCGCCGCGGACTCGCTCGCGCACGTCGGTCAGCACGCCCTGAAACGCGCCGATGCCGCTCCGGGCGGCCAGGATGTCGAGTGCGCGCATAATCGGGAGGCCGGCTTTGATCAGCACCAACAGTTCCTGGTTGAACACGAGAAATTCGCGGGGAGGGAGTCGCCGCTGCAGCGCCGGCCAGCCGCTGGACCAGGGCTTAAGGTACCCGGCCGGCTTGACCGCAAAAACCACCACGCCGCGCCGGTCGAGGCGGCTTCTGGCGTCCGCCTCATCTTCCGCGTCCAGCCGCTCTTCCAGCACTGTGCCGTCAGCATTGCCGATTCGACAGACGAAGGTGGGCATGAGAAGTGCCTGAACGAGCCTACCCCTCGCGGATATGTGCCGTGGGGTCCACGAACAACCGACAACATCCCTTTCTAACACGGTAAAGCTCCATGCAGCGCACCGCAAGGAGCTTTGCGAACCCCTAGCTTCGGGGCAAATTGAGTATAGGAGATGGGGTGCGCGAATGCAAGGTAAGCGCGGCGTATGCACCGCGGGCTACGGTGTCCCGTGGCCGTCAGCCGGGCCCCGCGTCGGAGCCCGGGGCAGACGTCTCGTCCGTCTTTGCCCGTTCCCACAGCCGGTCGAGTTCTTCGGCTTCGAGATCGGCAAGGGGACGACCGGCGGCGCGTTCCATGTGGGCGAAACGCGACGCAAAGCGGGCGATGCTGCCGCGCAGGGAGGATTCCGGGTCGAGATGGAACCGGCGCGCCAGGTTGACGGCCGTAAACAGGAGGTCACCCAGTTCTTGGCTCATCCGGTGCTGGTCGCGCCCGCTGACAGCCTCCCGCAGCTCCGCGATCTCCTCGTCCAGCTTGGCCAGCACGTCCTCCGCGTTGGCCCAATCGAATCCCACCCGCGCCGCGCGGGTCTGCACGTGCTGGGCCTTGGCGAGCGCGGGCAGGCCCTTGGGCGCCCCGTCCGCCAGCGACGGGCCGCGCGCGGGCTTCCCCTCACGCTGTTTGATCTCATCCCACTGGCCGACGACCTCACCGGCCGTGCGGGCTCGCGGGCCAGCGGCGTCGAACACGTGTGGGTGTCGTCGGATCAACTTGTCGCCGCACGCCCGGAACACATCGTCAAAGGTAAACGCCCCGACTTCAGCCGCCAACTGTGCGTGAAACGCGATTTGCAGCGCCAGATCACCGAGTTCCTCTTTGAGCGCTGCGAGCTCGCCGGAGGCGATGGCGTCTACGGTTTCGTAGGTCTCTTCGATGAGATACGGCACCAGCGATTGGTGCGTCTGCTCGCGGTCCCACGGACAGCCGCCTGGCGCGCGAAGCCGCGCCATGATGTCGGCCACGCGCTGACACGCGCAAGGTTCGGGGTGGGCGGAACCGGTCACGACACGGGAGACCGCGCAACGACCGGATCCGGCGCCGGGCGCCACTCCCGGGCGTTGAACGCGCCGCCGGTGACGCCGGCGGATCGATCCGACGCGAGATACACGAAGATCGGCGTCACATCGTCGGGTGACGGGAGCGTCGCGGGGTCTTCATCGGGATACGCCGCCGCGCGCATGGCGGTGCGTGTGCCGCCGGGATTGACCGTGTTGACGCGGATGCCGCGCGCTCGCAATTCATCGGCCAACACCTGTGAGAGGCCCTCGATGCCGAACTTGGAGACCGCATACACGCCCCACCCCGCGCGACCGACACGGCCGACGCTGGAGGACACGGTGATGATCGACCCACCGCTCCGCATCAAGCGCAGCGCGGCCTTGGTGAGGTGAAAGACCGCGGTCAGGTTCGACGCGAGCACCGCCTCCCACTCGTCGTCGGGATAGTCCGCGATCGGCGCGTGTGCTCCAAGGATGCCCGCGTTGTTGACGAGCACATCCAGGCAGCCGAATCGTTCTCGGACGTGTTCGATCAGCCGAGCGGTGTCCTGGGTCCTCGTGAGGTCGGTCGGCACGGCGAGCACGTGATGGCCGGCTGCCGCAATCTGATCGCGCGTGGCCTCCAACGTTGCCGCCCTTCGCCCACAGATCACGACTTCGGCTCCTTCGCGCGCAAACGCCCGCGCAATGGCCGCGCCGATCCCGCTCCCCCCGCCAGTCACCAGGCAGACCTTGCCGTCCAAGAGCATGCGGTTTTCTAGCACGCGGTTTCGCGGCAAGTCAAACCAGCGACCGCCGGGCGCTCGGGAAACGTCCCGTGACCGCCGCGTGAGGCGTCCGTGTCAACCGCTCCGCCCTGCGCCGCGCTATCTGTCGTTGGAGTCGAGTCTGGCGAGGGCGGACTTGGCTTGCGTTCGCAGCGCGTCATAGGCGGGGTCGGATGGAAGCCGAGCCAACAACGCCTCATAGGCCGCACGCGCGTCCTGCCATCGTCCCAGGCGCAGCGACACCGCCCCGAGCGCCTCCAGCACCTCCACGTTCGTCGGATCGTTCTCGAGCGCTCGACGATAGCGCTCAGCCGCCTCCTGATGCCGGCCTTGGCGCTCCAACACGTTACCGGCCCGGCCCCACGCGCGGACGTCTCCCGGGTCGATGCCGGCCAGGCGCTCATACGCCGCCAAGGCGTCGTCCCAGCGCCCGAGCGCCTCGTAGGTTTCGCCGAGATGAAGGTGCGCCTCGACGTAACGCGGCAGGAGTCGGGTGGCCTGCTCGAATGCCGGAATGGCCTTGGACCACTCGCCCAGATGGGCATACGCCATCCCAAGGTTATTGTGGGTCTTCGGAAGCCTCGGCTCCAGTTCCACCGCGCGGGTGAATGCTTGGAGGGCTTCCTGGGGATGCCCCGTCCCCAGCAGGTTCAGCCCGCGCACGTTCAGACCCTGGACGTTGTCAGGGTCCTTTTTCAGAACGTCCTCCCAAAGAGTCGGAGAATCCACCCACACCGCGGTTCGGTTCAGATCTTGCCGTACAGCGAATGCCGCGAGCATCCCCAAGGTCACGATCCATGCACCGCAGGCAACCGGCCGCGACGCCCACCGGCGCGTGATGGCGGCGAACGCGATGCCCATCCCCCAAGCGAGACCGATGCCGGATAGATAGACCCGATGGTCTTCGTACAAGAAGAAGCGCACCATGAACGCGAGCGCACCCACCGGCAGCAGGGAAATCCAAAACCACAGCACACACCAGCCGACTCGTCGGTTGATCCGCATGATGAGCGCGGTGCCCAACGCGGCGCTCACGGCGCCCAACACCAACCACCTCGCTTCGTCCATTTCGATGCGAATGGCCCAGCCTTGGTCCGGAGCGAGCCCGCTGGGCCAGAACCAGTAGGCCAGCGAAGTCAGCCCGATCTTGATGGCAAACAGGATGTGCTGGTCGAACCTCGATGAGATCGCGCTCTCCGCATCACTGAGGACGAGTGTCCGGATGATTCCGTAGACCGCGACGAGTACCACCCAGGGCGCCACTCGACGCGCCACGCTCCACCACGACGTCGGGCGTTGAATGCGCTCCCAGACCAGGACCAGGAGCGGGAGCACCCCCCCGACCTCCTTGGTTCCCAGGGAGAGCGCGCCGAAGGTCAGCGCCGCGGCCCACCACCATCGCACGCCAGACTCGCGCACGCCAGATTCGATGGCCCGCTCGTATGCCCAGATCGCGGCCAGGATAAACAGAGCGGACAGGGAGGACGATCGCGCGCTGAGGTAATTGACGGCTTCGGCGTTGATCGGGTGCAGCGACACCACCGCGGCGGCGCAGAGCGCGGCGGTGTCGCCTCCGCCAACCCGTCTGCCTAAGAGGAAGACGAAAACCACCACGCCCAGGTGGATCAGCAGGTTGGTGAGGTGGTAGGGTCCCGGTTTGGCGCCCCAAATCGCATAGTCGATAGCGTGGCTTGCCACCATAATGGGGCGATAGAGGTTACGGTCGCGGAAGACGCTGGTCGCGTGCGGAGAAACGAACCAACTCCCGGCCAGGGCGAACGATCGCACCGCGGGATTGTCCCTCACGGTGTGAAAGTCATCCATCACAAAATCGTTGGCGGCCACTCCGCGATACGTCACCGCGGTGGCGATCAGGATCAGCCCCAACACGATCCACGACCGGACGGCGCGGATCGACTCCGGCAGGCTCATCACGCTGGTACTCCGATGTTCATCGTCGCCGGAGGTTCCGCCGACCTAATCAACGCGATCCGCCACCGCCACCTCGATCGCGCCGTTCAGCACCCGCGCGGGAAACGTGCGAAGTTGCTCGCCGCGTAGATGGGGGGATTGGCCGGTGCGCACGTCGAAGCGCCAGCCGTGGAGGGGACAGGTTACGATGGCTGCGTCCGGCCCGCCGAGCGCGCCGCGCGCGAGCGGGCCGCCGGCATGGGGGCAGATGTTGTCGATGGCGTAGATCGAGCCCCCGACGTTGAACAGGGCGATGGAGTGGTCGTTGATCCGCACGGCCAAAGAGGCGCCCGGCGGAAGATCGGCGAAACGAGCCACGGCCACGAAGCGAGACACGGGGTGACGTTACGCGGCTCGTCCGTGAGGAGCGGGGACACGGCGGCAACGCCGCGAATGACTGTCGATGGGCAGGCTCCTACCGGTAGCGCGGCACCTTGGGATCCACCGTCGCTGACCAGGCTTCAATGCCGCCCGATAGATTCTTCAGGTTGGTGAAGCCCTGCTGCTGGAGGTAGAAGAGCGCCTTGAGGCTGCGCACACCCATGTGACAATAGATGACGATCTCATCTTGGGGGTTGAGCTCGGACTTGCGGGTCTCCAACTCCTTCAGCGGGATGAGTTTGGCGCCGTCGATTCGCGCAATATCCCACTCCCACTGCTCGCGGACATCCACGAGGACGATGTTGTCCCCGCGATCCAGCCGCTGCTTGAGTTCGGTCCCGGCGACGTTGACCCCGCCGGGCGTCTGGTCGTATCGGTTGAAGACATTGAACATCGGGGTTCTCCTTCAGGCGGCGCGACTCGTGGTCGCCAGGCGCTCGAGCACGGCGCGGCCCCCAACGGGAAGCGACGCGCCGTCCCCCACCAATACGGCGTCGTAGTCATACCGCGGATCGAGCAGCACTCGCAAGCCCTCGCGGGCTTTTACCGGGTCCGCAAACTTGTCGTCGGGCAGCATCCCCAGAGCGCCGGGCGGCTTGCCGATCGCGGCGTCGCCGAGAATCAAGACACGCATGCTCGCCGACCACAACGCGGACTCGCCGGGTGATTTGGAATCGGGGACGCGGACGGCCTTCAACCCTCCGGGCAGACGGCTGCCATCGTCGTACGTCCGATCGAACGGCACGTCGATCCACGCCGCGTCCGCCGCTGGCACCCACACCGGCACGCCGTAGGTCAATTGGCAGTCCGCAATTTCGCGCACGTGGTCGCGATTGGTGAGCACCACCGCGGTCGGTCCGCCTTGTTCCTTGATGGCCGCTCGGTCCGCCTCGGTCAGCGGCGGGGGGTCGATCAACACGCGGTCCCCCTGGGCGATCACGAAATGGCCGTTGAAGGTGATCTGCTTCTCGGTGGAGAACCACGACCACTCGAACACCCCGGGCAGAAGTTCTTTCACCGTCAGCCCCCGGCCGACAGATCCTTGATGGCGTCATGAACCTTGGCCATCACCTGGGTCTCCACCGCGTGGTCGTCCACCAGATCGATGAGATCGTCCTCGGACACGGAGAGGAATTTTTTGGCTCTCCCCCGTGCAAAGGCGATCAAGAACATGCCGCCCGTGGGCCTGACCGGTATCACCACGGACACGTCGGGAGCCGCGGTGCGGACCAAGTCGGTCAGGCGTGCCTTGCCCTCATCCCATTCGTCCATGATTCAACGTCCCCTCTCGGCTGGTCAGTCCCGGTTTCGGACCCCCGTCCACGATCGCCGGAGGCTGGGACGGCCTGCGCGAGGCCACCGTCCGTATCGATCATCACAGCGCCGCAAGGGGCGTGGCCAGACACGCCGCACACGGGCACATCTTGCGGAGCAAGTCGAACGCATAGATCCCGGTGGTATGCCCGTCGCTCCAGTCGATGTGAATGCCGTATTGGCCGACCGGGGCGATTTTGAGGGCGCGGATATCCTGCGGGATCGAGTCCATGGAGACGCGTTTCTCGCCGGTCCACTCGTCCACACACGCCGCGCATTGACAAATCCCGCGTAGATACCGGGTGCTGTACGAGCCTTCGTGCCCATCCTCCCACCGGATCCGGATGACGCTCTCGCCAACCTTGGCGATTTCAACTGGTCGGTGTGCCGGCGGCATACTGGGGACCTCGTCGGGATTTGTACTCTACTCCATCGTGCTCTTTGCGCGCAAGCCCGCTCCGCGCGCGCAAGCGAGGAATGTCGATGGCGCGGTCGGCGACCATACGGGTGGCGAAGCAGCCCGCCTCCCGCTTGCCGCGTTGCGCGCGACTGTGTTATGTACACCTCGCCGGTACGATCGAACGATGGACCCCAAATACGACCCCAAAACGATCGAAACCCTTTGGCAGTCGGCGTGGGAAACCTCCGGGCTGTTCGCCACGCCCACCCCCGACGCGCGGCAGAAGTTCTACTGCCTGGCGATGTTCCCCTACCCCTCGGGGCGCATCCACATGGGACACGTGCGCAATTACACGATCGCTGATGTCATTGCGCGTTATCACCGGATGCGCGGGCGCGCGGTCCTGCACCCCATGGGATGGGACGCGTTCGGCCTGCCCGCGGAGAACGCCGCGATCAAACAGGGCGTCCATCCGGCCACATGGACGTACGACAACATCGCGCACATGCGCACCCAGCTCAAACGCCTGGGCATCTCTTACGACTGGTCACGCGAAGTCGCAACCTGCGACCCCGACTACTATCGGTGGAACCAGTGGTTCTTTCTGAAGATGTATGAACGGGGACTGGCGTACAAGAAGTTCTCAGCCGTCAACTGGTGCCCCTCGTGCGAGACCGTGCTGGCCAACGAGCAGGTGGTGGATGGCCGTTGCTGGCGTTGCGACACGCCGGTCACCACTCGCGAACTGTCGCAGTGGTTTTTCAAGATTACCGCCTACGCGGAGGAGCTGCTGGCGTGGTGCGATCGCCTCGGTGGATGGCCCGAGCGCGTGCTCACCATGCAACGGAACTGGATCGGGCGCAGCGCGGGCGTGGAAGTCGAGTTTCCGGTAGAGGGACACCGGGAGGCCATACGAATCTTCACCACGCGCCCCGACACCATGTTCGGCGTGACGTTCATGACCCTGGCACCCGAACATCCGCTCGTGGAAACGCTGATCACCGGCACCCCCCACGCCTCCACGGTGCGGGCGTTCGTCGAGCGCGCCAAAACGCAGGACCCGCGCGCGCGGACCGCGGACGCCACCGCCAAAGAAGGGGTGTTTACCGGCGCGTACGCCACGAACCCCTTGAACGGGGCCCGCATTCCGATCTGGGTCGGAAACTTCGTGCTCATGGGGTACGGCACCGGCGCGGTGATGGCCGTGCCCGCGCACGATCAGCGCGATTTCGAGTTCGCCCGACAACACGCCCTGCCGATCCGGATCGTGATCCAAAACCCCTCGGGCGCGCTCCGGGCCGATCGACTCGAAGCCGCCTATGTCGATGAAGCGGGGCACTTGGTCGACTCCGGGGAGTTCTCCGGGCTCGATCCCCTCGCAGCCCAGCAGCGCATCGCCGAAGCGATCCAACAGCGGGGCCTCGGTCGCCGCGTGGTCAATTATCGGCTGCGCGATTGGGGGATCTCCCGTCAGCGGTACTGGGGCACGCCGATTCCCATCGTCTATTGCGAGCGCTGCGGGATCGTTCCGGTGCCTGAGGACCAATTACCGGTCACCTTGCCGCACGACGTGCCGTTCACGGGCCGCGGCGGGTCGCCGTTGAGTGAAAGCCGCGCGTTCGTCGAGACCACGTGCCCGACGTGTGGATCCCCCGCGCGCCGTGAAACCGATACCATGGACACGTTCGTGGACTCCTCGTGGTACTTTCTGCGGTACACCGGACGTTCGCCCCGGCCGGACCAGCCGCTGGATCCGGAAGCGGCGGGCCGGTGGATGCCGGTCGATCAATACGTCGGCGGGATCGAACACGCGGTGCTGCACCTGCTCTACGCGCGCTTCTTCACCAAGGTGATCCGCGATCTCGGGCTGATTCGCATCGACGAGCCGTTCACCGGCCTGCTGACGCAGGGGATGGTGATCAAGGGCGGGGCCAAGATGTCCAAATCCAAGGGCAACGTGGTGGACCCCGACCAGCTCATCGCCACCTTCGGAGCCGATACCGCCCGCTTGTTCATGTTGTTCGCGGCTCCGCCGGAAAAAGATCTGGAATGGAGCGACGAAGGCGTCGAGGGCGCGCATCGTTTCTTGGGACGTGTCTGGCGACTGGTGGCGAGTTGGGTGACGAGCCCCGGGGCGGCACAGGCGTTCGACGACGCGGACGACGCGCCGGCGCGCGTGCAGCGGACGCGCCACCGAACGATTCATCGGGTTACCGAAGACCTCGAGGACCACTACCACTTCAACACCGCGGTCGCGGCGCTCATGGAATACGTCAATGCCCTGTCGGAATTCCGTCCCGGCGGGTCATCCGCCCTGCGGACCGCGATGCTCGAAGCGCTCGACACGCTCGCCATCCTCCTGGGCCCGTTCGCGCCGCACCTGGCCGAGCAACTGTGGGCCGAGTTGGGACATCGCCCGTCGGTCAGCCAACAGCCGTGGCCGACCGCTGACCCCGCGTGGCTCGCGGACTCGCACGTCACCGTGCCGATCCAGATCAACGGGAAACTGCGCGGGACGATCGTGGTGGAGGCAGCGGCCGCTAAAGAGGTCGTGATCGCGGCCGCGCTGTCGGATGCCAAGATCCGCGCGTGGGTCGGCACGCGGACTCCGACGAAGATCGTCTACGTGCCGGGACGACTGGTCAACCTTGTCCTTCCCTAAGCCCCTCGGCCTCATCCTGGCGGCTTCCATTCTTGCGGGGGGCTGCGGCTACACCGGCGCCTCGCTGCATGACGAACCAGAACCAGCCTCCGTGGCCGTGCCGTTGTTTGATAACCGCACGTTCGAGCCGTTGGTGGAAGCGCGGGTCACCGACCGCGTGAAATCCCGCCTGGTCTCCGCCAGGTCGTGGCGCCTGGTGAACACCCCCGAGCGAGCCACGGTGGTGATACGCGGGGCCGTGACGGCCTTTGGCGTGACGACCGTCTCCTTCAGTGCCGACAACCGGCCGCTGGAGCAGCGGATCTCCATTACCGCGGACATCACGACGGAGTCGAAAACCGACGCGCCGCCGCTGCGCGTCACGCTGACCGGTACCGCGGAGTACACCGAAACCAGCGACAGCCTGCAGACCCGAACCAACAAAAATCGCGCGATCGAAGAGGCCGGCGACGGGCTGGCTGAAGCCTTGGTGGCCCGTCTGGACGCGCACCGCGTGAAGAAGGGTCCCCCCGTCGCACCAAAACCGGCCGAGACGCCGGCCGCTCCGTGACCCCGCAGGAACTCACCAAACGGCTCGCCGCGGGGCGGATCGAGCCGCTCTATCTGGTGGTCGGTGCGGAATCGTGGCTGGTGGATCAAGCCCTGGCCGCGCTCCGCCGGTACGCAGCCGCGACCGACGATCTCATGAACACCCACGTGTTTTCCGGGGCGGAGGTGACTCCGTCCGAAATCGTCGCGATGGCGCAGACGCTCCCGGCCTTGGCGCCACGGCGGTTTATTGTGGTACGGGATGCCGAGCGACTGGGTGCCGCCGACGCGCTGGCCGCTTACTGCGCCGACCCGTCGCCGTCCACCTGTCTGGTGTTGGTAATGACCAAGCCTGATCGCCGCAAGGGCTGGATGCAGGTGCTCGCGGATCGCGCGGCGACGGTCACGTGTGATCCCTTGAAGCCGGGTGCCCTCAAAACATGGCTCCAGCGCGAAGCGTCGTCACGGGGCCTCTCATTGAGCGAAGAAGGCGCCGCGTACCTGCTCGCCCGGTCCGACGGCAGTCTTCGGGCCCTGGACCATGACCTTGAGAAGGTCGCGTTGAACCAGCGCGACTCGCCGAAATCCCCCGGGGTCGAGGACCTCGCCGCGTTGTCCCCAGGAGACGCACCCGTTTCCGTGTTCGATTGGGCGCACGCCGTGGCCATGGGCCGCGCCGGCGATGCCGCGGCCTACGCCGAGCGACTCCTCCGGGATGAAGCGCCGCTGCTGTTGTTGTCGATCCTGACCGGCCAGTGGCGCAAGATGCTCCGCTATCGCGCGCTGGTTGCCGACGGCGTGGGTGCCTCGAAGGCGGAGCAAGCGCTCGGCCTGCCGCCATTCGCAGCCAGCCGCGTCTCCGAAGGCGCCCGGCGAAGGACCTTGCCCGAGTTGATCGGAGGACTGACGTGGTGTTTGGAAACCGACTCCGTGATCAAAGGCGGCGCCTTGTCTCCCGCGCTCGCCATCGAACGACTGGTGTTGGCGTTGTGTGAGGGCTCACCGCCTCCGCCCGGCCGGGCCGTGACCGGAGCGTGGTGGCCGGGTCTGTCAGCCCGCGGTGAGTCGGTTGGTGTGGCGGGTCAGGCGCGAAATCAACCGTGACGCGCGGTTGCGGTGGATCAGTTTCTTCGAAGCGGCCTGCGAGAGCGCTGGAATCATCTCCGCGAGCGCTTGTTTGGCGCCCGCGGCGTCTCGGGCCGTCACCGCGATGCGGACCTTCTTGACGGCGGTCTTGAGCGCCGCCATCATGGTGCGGTTATGTTGCCGCCGACGGAGCGCCTGCCGGTCCTTTTTGATCGCCGAGGCATGAACCCCCATAGTCGTCCCCTTCTCCTGCACACCGGCCCTGATCAGGCGCCCATTCGCCACGACGGCCGCATGAAGCGGAAATTTTTAGCACGCTAACGTGATCGAAGTCAAGGAAGGCAAGATCGACACCACAAGCATCGGAACTGGAGGCCGCCCCGAAACGCGCGGCGGAACGTCATCCGTCGTCTTCGCGACGCGATGACCGAAACCCGCCATGTCGTCAAAGCCGCCGGAATCATCGGCGCCGCCACGTTCCTCAGCCGGGTGTTGGGGTTCGTCCGGGACATGGTGGTGGCCCGCGCGTTCGGCGCCAGCCACGTGGCGGACGCGTTCTATGTCGCCTATCGCATCCCGAGCCTGCTGCGCGAGCTCTTCGCCGAAGGCTCCATGTCCGCGGCGTTCGTCCCGGTCTTTACTCAGACGCTCACCACCGACTCGCGGGAGGAGGCGCGCCGGCTCGCGCGGGCGGCGTTCAGCCTGATCCTGCTGGGCGTGGCGACCGTCACGATCGTGGGGGTGACCTTCGCACCGTGGATCGTGGCGGTCATTGCGCCCGGCTTCGGGGATGATCCGGGCAAAGCCGCGCTCACCACCGATCTCACCCGGATCATGTTCCCCTACCTGCTGTGGATCAGCCTGGCCGCGCTCGCGATGGGCGTGCTGAACTCGGTGCGCGCGTTCGCGGCCCCCGCGTTGTCTCCGGCGTTGTTCAATCTCTCGATCATCGCCGCGGTGTTTTTGCTCGCGCCGTTCCTCCACGAACCGGTCCTGGCCGTGGCGTGGGGCGTGTTCATCGGCGGGCTCGCGCAACTGCTCGTTCAAGTACCCAGCCTCCGCCGCGCCGACATGGGGTTGGGGTGGCTGTGGCAACCCGATCACCCCGGCCTCAAGCGGATGGGACTCCTCCTGATTCCCACGCTGGTGGGGCTGTCCGTGTCCCAGGTCAACATTTTCATCAACACGCTGCTGGCGTCGTACCTCGCTCGGGGCAGCGTGACGTACCTCTACTACGCGATGCGCCTCGTGCAATTCCCGCTCGGGGTCTTTGGCGTGGCGCTGTCCACCGCGCTGTTGCCCACGATGTCCACTCACGCGGCCAAACACGACTTGGCCGCGCTGCGCGACACGTTGTCGTTCGGGCTTCGACTGATTCTGTTCATCACCATCCCGGCCATGGTGGGACTGATCGCTCTTCGGACGCCGATCATCCACGTGTTGTTTGAGCACGGCAAGTTCGTGGCCGCGGACACCTCCGGGACCGCGGCCGCGTTGTTGTGCTACACGGTGGGGCTGTGGGCGTTCGCCGGGGTGCGCGTGGTGGTCCCGGTGTTCTATGCCCGACAAGACACCAAAACCCCGGTGGTCGTGGCCGCACTGTCCGTGCTTACCAACATCGCCCTCAGCCTGGTGTTGATGGGACCGCTCGCGCACGCCGGACTCGCGCTTGCCACCGCGATCGCGTCGGCGTTGAACTTCGTGGCGTTGCTGGTCGTCCTCCGCCGGCGGCTCGGCTCGTTTGGAGGCCGTCGCGTGGCGCAGTCGGCAGGACTGGCCTTGTGGGCCAGTCTGCCGGCCGCGGTGATCGGTTGGGTGGTCAGTGAGCTCGCGATGTGGCAACGCCCCGGGGCGTGGCTCGTCAAGATCGCGGTGATCGCGCTGGCGATCACCGCCTCAGCCGGGGGGTACGCGCTGCTGCACACGGCGTGGAAAACCGAGGAAGCGGTCGCGGTGTGGGAGCTCCTCAAGCGCCGCCGTGGGCGCTCGGCAGGACCACCGCCCACGGAGTGATCAGTCGACGGAAACGCCCAACCCGTCTCGCAGATTAAAGCCGCTCAACAACCAGTCCGTAGGGTCCCCCGCAGCGCTACGGGTGGTCGTGTGGGGACCCAAAATCACGTAGGCGCGGCCAGCGTCGTCGCAGAACTCGTTCAGCGGGTCGAAACACACGTCGTGCTGCCAGGCTCCCACCACCGTATCATCGAACCCGTCGCCGTCCACGTCACCGGCCCCGCTGACCGAAACTCCGAAGTGATCCCCGTCGTTGGGGGTGGATTCTCCCACGATGGTGATTGGGGATCCGGCGATACGACCGGTGTTTCCCAGAAAGTAGGACGCGGATCCGTTGTCGGTGGGTCCCGCGCGGAACGCCCCGATCACGACATCGGCGAGCCCGTCGCCATTGATGTCCCCGGCAGAGGCGAGGGCGGACCCAAAGAGATCCTCGGCGGAAGCGCCGCCGATCTCAACGGGGGTAGGCGACACCCCGTCTCCTCGCCCGAAGAACCACGAGACCGATCCTGCGTCGATGCCGACCCCGTCTTGAAGCGGAGCGCCGATCAACAGATCGGCAAGACCGTCTCCGTCGGTGTCACCGGCCCCCGCGACGGTCGCCCCGAATTCGTCGCCAGCGGAGAGGCCGGTCAATACCACGTCCGCGCGCGCGGCGTCGACACCAGCGAACCACGGCCCACCGAAAAAGACATAGACGCGGCCAATGTCTTGGCCCGCGGGACCAGCGCTAAGATCGTCGTAGTAGCGCGCGCCCACCGCAAGGTCATCGTAACCATCCCCGTTGATGTCACCCGGCCCCGCGACCGCTAAACCGAATTCATCGCCGCCACGACACGCACTCGTCGGGTCGTCGGGATCCGCCGCAGTTTCACCGGCCAAGACGAAGTCGGGAAGCGCATCCATCGCGTTGCGGGGCCCTCCAAGGAACACATACACGCTCCCGACCTTGGACAGCGTTGCGGTCCCGCCTCCGCAGGTTGCGGTGACCGGAGCGTGGTACGCGCCAACCGCGATGTCAGGATAACCGTCTCCGTTCACATCACCGATTCCGGCGACCGCCACCCCGAACGAGCCCCCCGCAGCCTCGCCGCGGAATACCAACCCCGGTGTGGTGGCTGGCGTGGGTCCGCCCCAATAGAGATACGCCGTGCCGCTGTTGTCGTCCGCGTCCGCGTCGCGGTCCGCGTTGTAGGCCCCCACGAGCAGGTCCACGTATCCGTCGTAGTCGATGTCACCGGCTTTCGCCACCGCGGTACCAAACGCTTGGTACTGGCCTTGCCCCGTCATCACCGCATCGACCAGAACGTCTCGGACCGCGCCCCCTTGGTACAAGTAGGCGGCGCCAGCCTCCAGGTCGGCGCGGTCGTCGCCGGACACCCCCACGAAAATATCTGCGAACCCGTCGCCGGTGACATCGCCCGTGGTCGATCCGATGATCACCTTTCGGGTTGGACCGTACGAGGTACACGACGCGTCCATCGTTCCGACGCGCCAGTAGTAGACCCCCACAGGGGGCGACGCGGTGGTAGGTTCGAACCGGCTGTCGACCACGACAGGGGGGGGCGAGACCACGAAGGTGTCGAACGCCGGTGAGAGCGCCAGCTCGAAGACGTAACCGGTCGCCCCGACTTGCGGGGTCCAGGAAAACGCGCGACCCCACGGGATCGCGTAGCCATCGAGAGGAAATACCGGACGCGAAGGCGCCACGCAAGCCCCGGTCAGCGTCACCGATACTGATTCCGGAGCGCTTTCGTTCCCCGCGGCGTCAACCGCGGTCAGCGTGAGGGTGGTCGCGGTCTGAGGGGGAGGCGGTGGCGTCAGGGTCGCTTGATACGTCCAGTTGATATCGCTCGAAGCCGCGGTGATACGACGGCCGTTCAATCGGACGAATGCTCCCGCCTCCTTTGTCCCGGTGATCGTCACCGGATTGGTCATTGAACTTGGTGGCGCGGAGACCGTGGGTGGATCCGGAGGCAGGGTGTCGCGCTGGATCGTCACCATCACGGTGTCGCTGAGGTTACCTAGATCATCCATGGCTTGAACGATCAACGTGTTTGGCCCTTCGGAGTCAAGATCGACCGGAAGCGCCCAAAACGTCTGGTCGTTGGGCGGCAGCTGCTGAAAGCCATTGATCACGATCCCACTGCCGCTGGACTTGGAACCCGTCACTGTCACGCGGTCTTGGTGGGTCACTGGTGGAACCACGCCCAGGGACGGTGCGGGAGGGCCAACGGTTTGCCCCGTCTGTTGGCACGCAAGGATGGCTGTTGCTAGTGCGCACATCGCCACAACCACACGCTTGCCGCGATCAGTTCTCATGAATTTACAGAGCATCTCATGCCTTGTCGTATTCCCCTTAAAGCAGCGTGCATCTGACATAAGCTCATCAGGTGAACGATTCTATAGATTTTTATAGTCTCCGCAAATAATTTTTCTTGACAACAAGCACTGCTACTGCTATGTTTTCGCTACATGCTTCTTGAGCAGCATGCTATCAAATCAAGCTATGTCACGGGCGTTGAACAGATGGAAGAGCTGCAAGACATCGTCGCTGGCCTGGACCAGCGCATAAAAGCCTACAAAACCAGGCTCCAGGAGCTGCAGAAAAAGCGTGATCGGCTCGAAGAAGAAATCAAGACCATCAAGAAGTACCTGGAACTGGCTGAAACCCTCTATCGGGTCGAACAGGAAAAGTCGCGGGTTGCCGCCAAAGAGGCGCGCTCCTCGGGAGAAATCGATCGCGATCGGACCCGCGGGGTGGATGAGCCCGACCAATCCCAGGAAATTCTGCTGGGCAGAACCAAGTACTTCGGGATGAGCGTTCCTCAAGCCGCAGCCGTTCTCCTTAAAGAGGCGGGAACCCCGATGCACGCCAGGGAGCTCTACCGGAAACTGGTCGAGGGCGGGATCAGGATTCGGGCCAAAACACCGATCACCTCGATCGCAATCTCCCTGCGGCGAGACAAACGCTTTCGTAAAGTCGCACCGAACACCTTTGAGTTCGTGGCAGAAGCATCAGTCGCGTCCGCAGAGGGCGCTGACGAAAGGGGGTGATGAGGCTTGGCGGCAAAGAAACCAGCGAAGAAAAAGGCAAAGAAGAAGTAAGCTGTTGTGCCAAAGCGATCGGGGGCTCCTCCTGTGAGGAGCCCCCGGGCTATACGAACTGGGACATGCCTAGTGTCCCGGTAGGGTGACCGCGAACACCGCCGATCTATTTCCCGGCAAGCACCCCAGCCGGCTCGAAAATCTCAACCGCAGCCTCCGCAGCTCGCGACACCGTCCAGCATTCGGGATGGGACGTCAGATACGCCGCGAACTTGGCGTGGAGCCGATGCCCGGCTTTGTGTGCGCTAATCCGCCCGCGTAACGGCCAACCCAAAAGAGTCAGATCCCCCAAAAGGTCCAATGTCTTGTGGCGGACGAACTCATCGGGCCAACGAAGTCCCTCCCGGTTGACCACGCCCATCGGCCCCACCACCACCGCGTTGTCGAGACTCCCCCCCTGGATGTAACCCGAGGCCTTCAAGTGCTCGACGTCTGCCACGAAGCCAAACGTCCTGGCTCCGGCGAGCGTCGCGGCGAAGACCGAGGGTCCTTCGTCTCGGTACTCGAATACTTGCCGCCCGATCACGGGGTGGTCATACTCCACCGTGTTGTGAATCTCCAAACCAGCGGCCGGAGCCGCTGCCATCCACCCATCGCCGTCCCGAACCTCGAATGGACGCGTGATGGTGCAGATCGATCGCGTGGCGCGCTGCGGGACGACCCCCGCCTCATCGATCGCAACCACGAACGGCTGCGAACTGCCATCCATAATCGGAATCTCCGACGCGTTCAACTCAATGACGAGGTTGTCGATTCTCATCCCACTGACCGCGGCCAGCAGGTGCTCAACCGTATGGACAACCCGGTCCCCTTGACCAAGACTGGTGGCGAGCCGCGTCTGGGAAACCTGGTTAATGCGCGCCTCCAGCGAAATCGCGCCGGCCGGTGTCTGTTTCACGAATGTGATCCCGCTATTGGGCGCCGCGGGGCGAAGCCACACCGAGACGGGTTCTCCTGAATGCAGCCCAATGCCCTCACAAAACACCGGACGCCGGATGGTCTGCTGACGCTCTTCGTTGAGTCCCTTCACAGTCGATCCTCCCGAGGCCTTGATTATGAGAGCAAGGAACATGCCTGACCTGGGGGTGGCCAATTCCAAGGCTTCATCCCTCAAACGGCTGCAGAAACCCTACACCCGTGGCATCTATGCAGTGGCATCTATGCAACGGTGGAAGATACAGAAGGCGCTGCAGGTGCCGGTAACGACTTTGACACCCAAAAGGCCTCATGGCAGAATGGCCGCGTCCCCAGAATGGCCGCGTCCCGATGATCACATCCCCCCAGGCAGCAGCTCGGTCGACACGTCGCGATCCCACGATCGATGACCTCAACGGCCTGATTCGCAGCGCCGGACTCCCGGACCCGGTTGTGGGGTGCCAACGCCTCAAGGGCGACGCTTCCAACCGCACCTACTCACGCATCCGTTTAAAGCCCGGCACCCTACCGGCGACCGTCGTCCTCATGGAGCTGGCGGAACCAGAGGCGTTCAAGCGCTCGGAGGAAGCGGTGTCCGGAGGCGATACCACGATCAACGAGTTGCCCTTCGTCAACGTCCAACGCTACCTTGTCGGACGCGGCGTTGCGGTGCCCGCGATTCATGCCTATGACGCGGCGGCCGGCCGGATGATCCTCGAGGACCTCGGAGATCGCACCTTATTCGACGCGGTCGCTGGAGCCTCTCCGGAGCGCATCGAAGCGTTGTACCGGCAGGCCATCGATGAACTCGTGACGCTGCAAACACCTGGAGCAGCCCACGAGCAAAGCGGCTGCGTGGCCTTTGGGCGGAGGTTCGATCAGCCGTTGTTGCTCTGGGAACTCGATCACTTCCTGGAATACGGCATTGAGGCCCGGACCGGCGCACCAGTCCCCGACACGCCCCGAGAGGCCATCCGACGCGCGTTCGCTCGAGTAGCCGAAGAACTCGCAGCCGCGCCCCCGGTGTTCGTGCACCGCGATTACCACAGCCGCAACCTCATGTTGAGCAATGATCGCCTGCGAGTCATTGATTTTCAGGACGCACTGACCGGACCGCGGACCTATGACCTGGCTTCGCTTCTCCGGGACTCCTACGTCTCGCTCGACGAAGGGTTGATCAACCACCTGATCGCATATTACTTGGCCCGCACGAAACACCAACCGCCGGACCCGGCGGCGTTCCGCCGATTGTTCGACGTCAGCGGATTCCAGCGCAACCTGAAAGCCGCTGGCCGCTTCATCTACATCGAGAAAGTGAAGGGGCGTCCGACGCACTTACCGTACGTCACGCCGACTTTGCGGTCGGCGCGGCGCGTCTTGGCCACCTATTCGGACTTCGCGGAGCTTCGCGACCTGCTCGCCCCGTACGTTCCCGAGTTCACGTGAAGGCCATGATTCTGGCGGCCGGCCTGGGGACGCGGCTCCGCCCCCTGACCGACCGCATCCCCAAACCGCTGCTGCCCATTGCCGGCCGCCCGATGATCGACTACACCCTGGCGTGGGTGGCGGCCGCCGGAGTGCGCGAAGTGATGATTAATCTGCACCACATGGGGGATCGTATCAGGCAAACCGTTGGTCGTGAACGCTTCGGCCTCAAGATCTCCTACTCCGAGGAACCCGTGATTCTCGGAACCGGCGGCGGGCTGAAACGCGTCGAGCGGTTCTTCGCGGACAGCCCGTTTTTGGTGGTGAACGCCGACGTGCTCACCGCGGTCGACCCGAACGCCGTGATCCGCGCCCATTTCGCGACACGGCCGCTGGCCACGCTCGTGGTGCGTCGCGATCCGGAGGTCGCCGCCTACGGCGCGCTTGAGATCGACCACGCCGGCAGAATTCGTCGCTTCCTTGGTCGCGGGCCGCAGGCCTCCGTACCCATCGAGGAGGTGATGTTTACGGGGATTCACGTGGTCGACCCCCGCGTCTTTGCAGACCTCCCCGCCGCCGGGGCGTTCTCGCCGATCACCGACGCCTACATCGCGATCGTCGAGCGCGGAGCCCCGCTGATGGGATACCTGACCGATGCGCCGTGGATCGACATCGGCACACCGGAACGGTATCGCCAGGCCGAACAGTGGGTGGCCGCGGGCCTGATCCAACCTCCGGCCGGCCAGCCGTCGCGTTGACACACCTTCCGGGCGCTTGCTAGGATCGGGCATGGCTGACGCCTCCAAGGCATACCGCGACACGCTCAATCTTCCCACCACGGCATTTCCCATGAAAGCCGACCTCGCCAGGCAGGAACCCGCGACGGTCACTCGATGGGAGACCGACCGCCTGTACGAATCGCTGCGGACGACTCGGAGCGGCGCGCCCAAGTTCGTGCTCCACGACGGGCCGCCCTATGCCAACGGCCATATCCACATGGGGCACGCCTTGAACAAGATCCTCAAGGATATCATCGTACGCTACCGGACGATGGAGGGGAACGATGCGCCCTACGTTCCCGGATGGGATTGCCACGGCCTGCCAATCGAACATCAGGTCCTCAAGGACCTCGGGGCGAAAAAGGCGGGCATGAGCGTTCTGGACATTCGGCAACGCTGCCGGGAGTACGCCGCACGGTTCGTTGATATCCAACGAGACGAGTTCAAACGCCTGGGGGTCCTCGGGGACTGGCGGCGGCCCTACCTCACGATGACGCCGGAGTACGAAGCCACCATCGTCCGCGAGTTCGGTAAGATCGTCGAGACCGGCAATGTCTACAAAGGCAAAAAACCCGTTCTCTGGTGCCCGCACGACGAGACCGCACTCGCAGAGGCCGAGGTGGAATACGCCGATCGGACGTCGCCGTCGATCTACGTGAAGTTTCCGGTCAAGAATCCCAAAGGCAAGTTCTCCGCCGATGCGAGCCGGGGGACGTTCGTCGCCATCTGGACGACGACGCCCTGGACACTGGTGGCCAATCAAGCCATCGCCCTGAATCCTCGCGAGATCTATCGCCTGGTCAGGACGCCCTTCGGCGATCTCATCCTCGCGCAAAGACTCGCGGAGTCGTGCATCAAAGTCTTCCAAGAGGTCGACCCAGGCTCTTATGAGGTCACGGAGGGAGCGTGGGCCGGGGATGACCTTGAGGGCGTCGTGTGCGGACACCCCTGGTTGGAACGCGACGTGCCCATCATCCTGGGCGAGCACGTGACCCTCGACCAAGGCACCGGCTGTGTCCACACAGCGCCGGGACACGGTCAGGAAGACTACGAGGTCGGCCTGAAGTACGGCTTGCCCGTTTACGCACCAGTGGACCACCTGGGACGTTTTACTCAGGAAGCTGAAAGGTTTTCAGGACAGCGGGTGTTTGACGCGAATAGTCCCATCATCACCCTCCTCAAGGAGCGGGGACGGCTGCTGGCCGAGACGACGATCCAACACTCGTATCCGCATTGCTGGCGGTGCAAGAAACCCGTCATTTTCCGCGCGACCGAACAGTGGTTCATCGCGATGGATCAGGCGATCACCGATGACGGCAAAACACTGCGACAACGCGCGCTGGAGGAAATCGACCGGGTGGCGTGGGTGCCGAAGTGGGGACGGGATCGCATCGTCGGGATGATGGCCAACCGCCCGGATTGGTGCATTTCGCGACAACGCGCGTGGGGCGTGCCCATCGTGGCGTTCTCGTGTGGGAAGTGCCGGGCCCCGCTGCACAGCCGCGCCATCGCGGATCATGTCGCCACGCAGATGGAACGTGAGGGCGGCAGCGACGTGTGGTATACCAAGCCCGCCGAGGAATTGGTCCCTCCGGGCAGCACGTGCGCGTCCTGCGGCCACACCCGGTTTGAAACCGAGCGCGACATTCTGGACGTGTGGTTCGAGTCCGGGGTGAGCCACGCAGCCGTGCTCAAGCAACGACCGGAACTGGTGTGGCCCGCCGACCTCTACCTCGAAGGATCGGACCAACACCGCGGATGGTTTCACAGCACCCTGCTCACCTCGCTGCTGACGGACCCCTGTGCGCCCTACCGCACGGTTCTGACCCACGGGTTCGTGGTGGACGGCGAGGGGAAGAAGATGTCCAAGTCAGCCGGCAACGTCATCGCCCCACAGGAAGTCATCAAACAGCACGGGGCCGAGTTGCTGCGGTTGTGGGTGGCGGCTGAAGATTACCGTGACGACATCCGGATCTCTTCCGCGATCATGACCCAACTGGTGGAGGCCTACCGGAAGATCCGCAACACCTGCCGGTTTCTCCTGGCCAATCTGGCGGACTTCGACCCCGCCCACGACGCGGTGACGCTCGATCGCGTCCACGACATCGACCGGTGGGCGCTGCATCGCCTTGCGCTGCTGATTTCGCGGGTGCGCGCCGGGTATGACGCGTACGAGTTTCACACCGTGTTTCACGCCCTCAACAATTTCTGCGCCGTGGACCTGAGCGCGGTGTACCTTGACATCCTCAAGGACCGCCTCTACACCGAGGGGTCGCGTTCGGCTGAACGACGGGCTGCGCAGACGGTCTTGGATTCGATCCTCTCGGCGCTCGTTCGCTTGATGGCGCCGATCTTGTCGTTCACCGCCGAAGAGATCTGGGGCCACCTGCCCGCCGCGTCCCGCACTGCGGCCAGCGTGCACCTCAGCAAGTTCCCCCGGCCCGTTCCTGGATGGGAGCTGGCGCCGGACCACGCGGCCCGATGGGATCGGCTGTTCGACGTCCGCGCCCACGTCGCGCGCGCGTTGGAGCGCGCGCGGGCGGCCAAGGTGATCGGTTCGTCGCTGGAGGCCCGCGTCGCGCTATACGCAGACGGCATCCTGCGCGACGCACTGGAACGCGACGCCGGTGAACTGCCCGAGTTGTTCATCGTTTCCGCCGTCACGGTGGAACCCTCGGCGCGACGCCCGGCGGATGCCGACGCGCTCACCACAGACCTTGCCGCGACGGTCACGCGCGCCCCGGGGGTCAAATGCGGGCGGTGCTGGATCTACCGGACCGACGTGGGGTCGGATCACCGTTACCCGGATCTGTGCGGACGCTGCGCACGGGTGATCGGCGGCCAATGACCCCACGGGACGCGCGCCCATTCAAGCTTCCGTGGCGACCGGGCCTGTCGGCCGCCGCCATCAGCGGCCTGCTCGTCGTCGCCGACCAAGCCACCAAGGCCGTGGTGCAGAGCGCGATGACGCTGCACGAATCGATCCCCATCGTGCCGTCCGTGAGCCTGACCTACACGAGAAATCCCGGGGCGGCTTTCAGCCTGCTCGCGGATGCCGACCCGACTTTTCGGAGCTGGTTCTTTCTCGTCATCTCCGCGGTGGCGTTGACTCTGGTGACGATGTTTCTGCGTCGCGTGGAGCAGGGCGACTGGTGGACGCTGAGCGCGCTGTCGCTCATCATGGGCGGGGCCCTGGGGAACCTTGTGGACCGCCTCCGTCACGGCGAGGTGATCGATTTCATCGATCTCTACATCGGCCGATATCATTGGCCGGTCTTCAATGTCGCCGACTCCGGGATCACCGTCGGGATGGTGATGTTGCTGGGCCAAGTGCTCCTGCAACGACGCCCCGACGTTCGCCAGGCCGCCGACTCCTGAGACCGCCGCATGGAGCGCCTCGCCGAATCGCCCGCGCGGGACGCCGGGGTGGCGTCCACCATCGTCACGGTTTCAGCCGGCGAAGCGCCGGATCGCATCGATCGGTTTCTGGCGCGCCAGGGACTGCCCGTGTCGCGATCGCGGGTGCAGCGCGGCCTTGAGGAAGGGCTGATCGACGTCAACGGGCGTCGCGTGAGGCCATCCTATTTGATACGCCCCGGCGATCGCATCACGATCCGTCACCCGCCTCCGCGGCCCCAGCGCCTCCACGCCGAAGCCATCCCCCTGGACGTCGTGTACGAGGACGACGACCTCCTGGTGATCGACAAACCCGCGGGGTTGGTCGTGCATCCCGCGCCGGGCCACGCCTCCGGCACGCTCGTCAACGCCCTACTGCACCACTGCCGCGGTCTCGCCGTGATCGGAGGAACCGAACGGCCCGGCATCGTCCACCGACTCGACAAGGACACGTCGGGCCTTCTGGTGGCCGCCAAGCACGACGCCGCGCACTCGGGGCTGATGCGCCAGTTCAAAAGCCACACGATCGCTCGTCGGTATCTCGCGATCGTGGCCGGCGACGTGCGCCCCCGCAAAGGAACCGTCGACGTGGCGATCGGCCGGGACGTCTGGGAGCGCAAGAAGATCTCACCCCGAACCACCAGCCCCAAGAGGGCCGTCAGTCACTACGAGGTGGTGGAGCGTTTCGGACACGCGACGCTGGTGGCGGTCACGCTCGAGACCGGACGAACGCACCAGATTCGGGTCCACATGGCGCATCGAGGATATCCCGTTCTGGGAGATCCGGTGTATGGCGGACGGCGAGCGCTTCCTCCGCCTGGCGTGTCGGTGCGGCGTCAGATGCTGCACGCGCAACACCTCGGATTTCTTCACCCGATTACGGGCCGTCCTCTGGCGTTCAGCGTCCCCCTTCCCGAGGACATGGAGTCTGTCCGCCGCGAACTCGCGCGAGCAGCCGCGTCCGGCGCGGGCCGCGCGCGAAGCCCGCGCGCGTCTTGACTTGGTTTGAAATGCTCCGGTATACTCCGGTACAGTGTTTTTAGATATACGCTGTCAGCATACCGCGTCTTGGGTTTGAAATGCTCATGAGGAGGCCAGCCATGCAGAAGTACTCGCCCGCCCAGGTCGGTCAACGGATCCGGGAGATTCGCGGGTCGATGACGCAGACGGAGTTCGCCAAAGTCATCGGCGTGAAGAAACAGAACTACATCAGCCGGTACGAACGCGGCCGCGTCCCGAACCCGGAGTTGCTGCTCCGTATCGCCGATTTCGGAAAGGTCAGCGTGGACTGGCTGTTGACCGGAAAAGCGTCGAAACGGAAGTAGCCCGCCCTGCTCGTCGCGGACCCTGAGGTCCGC
>JBFLXB010000039.1 GCA_040757335.1 Nitrospirota bacterium
GCTGGATGCCCTTCCGTTGCCGGGCAGGGCTGGCTACCTGCTGGGTTCCGTTGAAAGGTTTCCACCCTCGCTCTACATGGCTTCCCCCTTTCCCAGGCTTCGCCTGGCGCACAAAGATTCGACCCCGAAGCAGTCCCCCGTGCCAACCGGCGTCTGCCCCCAGAGAATCGATGAGGAGAATAACCCTTTGAACCCCGCCGCGTCCCAGGGCTTGAGGGGGTCGTGGAAGTGATGAAGATAGCGGAGCCCATTATCTTCGAACTTGCCGCCGTCTATGATCCACTGCAAGACGCTTTTGTTATCAATAGTTTGGTCGAACCCCTGACTAAACACGAGTTGATTCTTAAGATAGGCGTTCAATGAAAACCCGTCGATCGAACGGACAGTAGCTTGTTCGTTGATGAGTTTATGAGTGTCGACCTCAAAGGCGCCTTCGCTGGGGTGGCTGCCGTAGCGACGAATCCGAGAACAGCAACCATCAAGTGCAATCTTCTCATTGGCCCCCTCCTCTCCATGCCCGAGGACCAGCGGCCTTGTACGGCTCGTAGCCAAGTAATATCCGGAGTTCGTTTTCCAACCTATAGTAACTTGAAAATCCGTGTAGTCGTACCAGCAGTCCGGGGTGCTGATGGTCCAGAACGAGGGAATCCGAAACTTCCCCGTGGTGTCGGTCAGCACCTCTTGCACACCGATCGCCTTCGAGTTGGTTTGGATGAACCGATAACACGACTTGTTGTAGACCGCCACGATTACCACGCCTTCGAGCGGCGCCTTGGTTTCAGCATCCAGCACCTGACCGTGATAGCTGCCGTCCCAATACACCACCCAGCCGCCGCCCGCAAATGCCGCGCTCGGTCCACTGACCACCAGCCAAAGCGTCAGCACGCCGGCGGCACTTTGTGTCAGGCATCGCGTCATGTCGCTTCTACCCCGCTGCGACATGTACTGAGCCCGCCACGTCTTCGGCTAAGTGCATGACCTGGCCGATCGCCCTGAAGGTTTTGGCAAAATACTGCTTACGCTCGGCGGAAGTCCCGGCGGTCAACGCACGATAGTAATAGTCCCGGGCATCATGCCACGACCAATCGCCAAATAGGCTCTGACCGCCCACTTGCGTCTGCCCCCAAAGAATAGATGAAGAGAATAGTCCCTTGAACCCTGAGGCATCCCAGGGCTTGAGGGGATCATGAAAATGATGAAAGAATCGGAGCCCGTTATCCTCGAACTTCCCTCCTTTGCGTACCCAATCGATGACTCTTTGATCATCGAGAGTTTGAAGAACCCCGCTGCTAAAATTGAGTTGGGTCTTAAGGTATTCATCGAGAGAAAAACTGTTAATTGTGGCCCTGACCGCTCTTTCATTGATCGCCATATGGGTATCGACTTCGAAAGCTGGAGCTGGGACACCTGATATAGCCAGGAGAGCAAGACCCATAGCCGTCACGCACAAGGTTTTCATTGGCCTGCTCCACGCCATGCCCGAGGCCCACCTTTGTATGGCTCGTGGCCAAGCAATATCCGGAGTTCATTTTCCAGCCTATAGTAGTTCTTCAATTTCTTTTCTAGTCGATTAGACACCGATGGCCCTGACGGATAGGCTTTCTCCATCTCTTCGCGCGTTTTCAAGGGTGGTAACTCAAGGACTACCCCTGCTCGGAAAATTTCCTGATACACATCCAATTTCGGATTTGATGGTGCGTACGTGGGAATACCCGGTCCGTCAACTCCCGGAGGGAACGGCGCGTACCGAGGCTTGAAGACATGAAAGTCGGTGTCTTCATACCAACAATCCGGCGTGCTAATCGTCCAAAAGGCCGGGATCCGAAACTTCCCCGTAGCATCGGTCAGCACTTCCTGCACACCGATCTCTTTCGAGTTGGTTTGGATGAACCGATAGCACGATTCGTGATAGACCGCCACGACTACTACGCCCTCCAGCGGCGCCTTGGTCTCAGCATCCAGCACCTGACCGTGATAGCTGCCGTCCCAATATACGACCCAGCCCCCACCCGCAAACACCGGGCGCGGCAAACTGACCACGATCCAGAGCGTGAGAAGGCCGGCGGTGCCCCAGGCCAGGCACCGTGTCATTACCTGTTCACCGTCCGATGCCATTAGAACCATTGAATCCGCCAGATCCCCTGCTCGTCACGCGAGAAGATCAGCCCGTACGAGAATTCCCCTTGTGGTTCTGTCCGGCGGAGCGCGAACTCCGCATGGTACGGGTCCAGGGCTAGTAGATCGGAAATGGCTCCCATGTCCGCCGCAATCTGGCTCAGATACGGTGTCAATGCGAGGAACTGTCGTCGATAGCGGTCTTGGTTCGGTCCTACGAGGAACGCGACCGCGTGCTCGACGTCCCCGGCCGCCAACGCCTGTCGCATGGTCTGCCACTTCGCTTGCAGCAATCCGTTCATCGCTGTGCCATCCAATACATTGACCACGGTTGCGGCACTGTAGATCTGCCCGGAGCTATCGATTACGGTGAGGGACGGAATGTACAACCCGGGCGCAGCATAGGTATGCGTGAGCCCGTTCCACGTACTACTGACGGAATCAACGGCCCCGTCGCCCTCAAAGTCCACTCGGTACAAGGTAATCGGATTCGGCACCGCGGTGTCCGCGGTGAACGTCACGGCCACTGGCGCAAGATTGCTCGGGAATTCGGCGGTGAGCGTGACGGGCGGGCTGGACTGATCGGAAACCACCGTGACGTTCCCCACCGCCGCAGCCGTGACCCCCGCGCCATCAGTGGCCGTGGCAGTCAGGGCGTTGGCTCCGGCTGGCAGCGCCACGCCATCCACGGAGAACTTTCCACTCTGCGTCTCCGCCACGTAGCCGTTGACCGTGATGCCGATCTCCCCAGGCCCATAGTTATCGACAATCGTGCCTTGCACCAAGATCGGCGAGTACAGGACCGTGCTCCCATCAGCGGGCGCGGTCACCGCGATTTGGATCTGCGGCTGGATCTCCACCGAGATGCTCGCCTCCGCGGCGTTGCCCGCACCATCGACCGCCCGCGCGGTCAGGGCGTGACTCCCGGCTGGCACCTGGATCGTGTCCACCTCGAACGTAAACGGCGGCGCGAACCGTGTGGCTTGGAGGACCCCATCCACCAGAGACTCGACGCGGGCGAGCCCCGAAAGGGCGTCGCTGGCCTCGGCGGTGATGGTGATGACGCCGGTGAGACTCGTGCCCGCCGCCGGCGCGGTGAGTTGGACCACGGGCGGCGTCACGTCGAGGATGACCGACCGCGTCAGGCTCCCGACGTTGCCCGCGGCATCGATCGCGTCCACCCGAATGGTGTTGGGGCCGTCCTCCAGCGTGACGCTCGTGCTGTAGCTCCCGCTGTCCTGCGGGAGGGCCACCGGCGCGCCGCCGTTGACGGCAACGGTGGCGCTTCCCGGATGGAGATCGGTGATCGTGCCCGCTACGGTGACGCTCGGGGTGCTCACGGCGCTGCCCTCGCCGGGCGTGGCGATGGTCACCTCGGGCGGCGTGGTATCCCGGATGACGTCGAGGTCCACGATCCCGACATTGCCGGCAGGGTCTCGGGCGCTGATGGTGAAGAAGTTGTCCCCCTCGTTGTCGAGCGGCAGGGTGATGGTGAAGGCCCCATCGGTCACCGGGATGAGCTCGCCGAAAAAGTCCTGGCGCACGGTGGCGGTCGAGTCATCGACGGTGCCCGTAATGGTGGTGGTGAGCGTGTTGACGACGGTATCCGGCGGCGCGGTGAGGGTGACGAGAGGAACCACCGTATCCCGGATAAACGTGACGGTCGCGCTGCTTTGTCGTCCCTGGGCATCAGTTGCGACGAGGGGACCCCGCCTGGGGTCAGACTTGTGATTTGTGATTCGTCCGAAAGGCAGCGGGGGGTCAGACTTGCCTCGTTGACGTTCGGGTGCGGTGGAGTAGACCTGATCAGGAAGACCGTCTGGTCTCCGGCCAAGGTACAATCTCCAGGTCGAGGGTCGTTGGTGGTCCCAACGGGTTTCGAACCCGTGTTTCCGGCGTGAGAGGCCAGCGTCCTAGGCCACTAGACGATGGGACCCAACCGCGCTTGCGTAGCTGCGGCCTACAAAATCAAGGTGTCGGAGTATAGCGATCTGCGCTCGGCAGGTCAACTGTGCTCGCTGCTGGGCTCACGTCCCTTCTCCGTGAACGCGTCGCAGTTACGGGTCGCATTCCTGAAAGCTCGGTGGTCGATCAGAAATTTGGTTTTCCTACAGCCACACGATCTTGATCTCTCGTTCCACCCCGGCAAACTCCGGATCACCCGTATACAGATCCGCCTTGCGGTCCTTCGCCAGCGCGGCAGCAAAACAGTCGGCGAGGGACATCTTGCGCGTAGCCTTGAACTCGCCCGCGAGTTCGGCCAGGTCCTGATCGACCGGAACAATTTCGATGGGGAGGCCGAGGAGTTTGGTGCGCGTCTGCAGCCACTGATTCGCGCCTGCCTTTCGCTCGACCATGTAGCGAACTTCAGCCCAGTTCGGCGCCGCGACCAAGGCCTTCTTGTCCGCCTCCGCGCCTTTTTCCAGGAGCGCCAGGACTTTTTCGTGGCCCTCCTGCCTGAACAGAAAGACCAGGATCGCGTAGCTATCGAGTACCGTGCTTCGCAACCTTGGTCTCCTCCCGCGCCTTATCCTTGGCCCGCTCCTCCAGCAGCTCCTTGGTCACCGAGGTGTCGCTCGTGAGCATGCCGCAGACGCTGCGGATGTAGTTCTTGGTGACTGGCTGAAAAACCAGTTCCCCGTTCCGCTGGATGAACAGGATTTTGGTGCCCGGTTTGATGCCGTACTGGCGGCGGATTTTGGCCGGAATCACCAACTGGCCCTTGCTCGTGACGTATGCCGTCTCCATTGCAGCATCACCTCCTACCAAATGCTTGTAAGCTTACATATTGGCAATTAGTAAGTCAATATCATAAATGTGTGTCATTTCGATGACCAGGCCGTACGGAATGCAAGTAAGCTTGCATTCGGCGCACTAACCGTCAGGCCGGGTGTCGCCTCTCGCTGCTTGAAACATCCGCTCGGCGCCCACTCGCCGCATCTCATTCCGCCCGCACCCACCTCAACCCTGTTGGTCTATCAAGCATCGCCCTCGCGTCTGGCAGTCGCCTTTTCTTGAGACCTGCTTCTCCGTATCATGTGAGTGGTCGAAGACTATTGCCCTCCCGCTCGTATCCCTATGGTAAGCTGGCCTCGGTTATCGGCTTTCGTGTCAGGGCCGGCTGTCGAAAGGACTCGTATTCTCGCCAGACCCCATATCCTCTTGGTGCCTGTTGTGACGACCCTGCTCGTGCCGCCGATGTTGGTCAGCGCAGCGCCCTCGTGGTTTGATCCGTTCGGCTCGGATCCCGCGGTAGCGCCCACGCCGGGCGTGCCGTGGAAGCCCCAAGAGCCGCTCCCGAAGGTCCCGGAGCCCGAGGTGGTGGAATCGCTCGACAATACCAGGCAGTGGACCCTGCCCGAGCTCACGGAGTTGGCGCTCCGCAACAACCCCCGGACCCGGGAGGCCTGGCTGGCGGCGCGCGCCGCGGCCGCCGGAGTCGGCGTGGAAGAGGCGGCCTGGTTGCCGGAGATCAGCGCGCAGTACAGTCGCATCCAGAGCGAGCAGGTCTCCAGCAGCGGGACGGCCGCGCCGCGGCAGACGCGCTATGGCCCGACCGTGAGTTTGAGCTATCTCTTATTCGACTTCGGCAGCCGCGGCAATCGCATCGAGGCCGCGGAGTACGCCAGGCTCGCGGCAAACCTCACGCACAATCGCGTGTTGCAGGACGTGGCGTTGGAGGTGGAACAGGCGTACTACCTACTGCTTGGGTTTGATGCATTGGTCAAAGCGAACGAGCTGTCGTTGCGCAACATCCGCACCGCGCTGGAGGCCGCGCAGAAGCGCCGCGAGTCGGGCCTGGCCACGGTGGCGGACGTATACCGCGCCGAGACCCAGGTGGCGCAAGCCCAGCTCAATCTCACGCAAAGCCAGGGCGAGCTGGCCAAGGCCAAGGGCCGGTTGGCTGCTGCGGTGGGGATGCCGGTGGGCTCGGCGCTGCCGGTCGACACGGAATTCGCTCCGCCGCTCATCCAGGAACTCACCGTGTCCATCACGGACGTGCTCGATCGGGCCAAGGCCAACCGCCCTGATCTGATTGCCGCGGAAGCCGAGGCCCGAGCCGCGCGGTCCAGCGCCGATGCCACGGCCCGCTCTACGTGGCCGTGGATCGACCTCACCGCCAACACCAGCAGCACCTCGTTCACCGGCGATCGACCCACGGTTGATGGCTACAGCCTGTCGCTGATCCTGCGCGTCCCGCTGTTTTCCGGGTTTCGCGACACGTATGCCACGCGGCAAGCTCGCGACCAGGCCGAGGAAGCCGAGGCGGCCCGCGATACCGTGAGTCGGCAAACCGAGCTCGAGGTGTGGCAAGCGTATTACGACGTGCAGACCGCGGCGAGCGGCATCACCAGCGCGGAAGCGCAGCTCAAGTCCGCGGAACAGACTGCGCAAGCCACACTGGCGCGGTACCGCGAGGGGTACGGCAGCATCCTGGACCTGATCACCGCGCAGCAGGACGAGGCCGATGCGCGCGTGCAACGCATTCGATCCTACTTTGACTGGTTCACCGCGTTGGCGCGGTTCGATTACGCCGTGGGCGTGAACGATGTCGTACCATCGCTCGCTGGAACGCCATGAAGCACAGGGCCATGATCGCGCTGGTCGCGGTGGTGGCGGTCGGAGCCGCCGGGTATTGGTACTGGCAGAGCGCGGAGCACCCCGCGTCTGCCCGCTCCAATCAGAGCGGGCCCAACAGCGGCCGGGCGGCGCTGCGCGTACAGGCGGTCCGCGCCGTGGTCAAACCCATGCCGGTGGTGATCGAGGCGGCCGGCACCGTGGAACCCGAGCAGAGCGTGACCCTGCGCGCCCAGGTCTCGGGCGTGCTCGAGTCCGTGTTGTTCAAGGAAGGCGACACGGTCAAGACCGGTCAACTGCTGTTCGAGATCGACCCCCGCACGTATCAGGCACAATACAACCAGGCGCTCGCCGCGCTCGCGCGGGATGAAGCCCAGCTCGAGAACGCCAAGGTGCAGCAGGCGCGCCTCGAGCCCTTGCTGGCGCGCGAATTCATTACGCAGCAGGAATACGACGTGGCGGTCACGTCCGCCAAATCCCTGGAAGCCACGGTGGCAGCGGACCGCGCCGCAGTGGAGCAGGCGCGCATTCAACTCGAACACTCCCGGATCCACGCGCCGATCTCGGGGCGCACGGGCGCGGTGAGCGTCAAACCCGGGAACCTCGTGACCGCCTCCACCGGCTCGGGCGGCGCCACGCTGGTCACCATCAACCGGCTCGATCCGATTCTGGTGACGTTCAGCATTCCGGAACGCCAACTCGATGAGATCCGTCGCTACCGCAACGATTCGACGATGCGGGTGGAAGTCGGCCCCACGCGGAACACACCACCCGTGTCCAGCGGGAAGATCGTGTTCGTGGACAACACAGTGACCCCGCAGACCGGGACGGTCTTGCTCAAGACGCGCGTGGCCAATCCGACCGAGGCGCTGTGGCCGGGGCAATTCGTCAATGTCCGCGTGATCCTGTCGGTCGAACCCGAGGCCGTGGTGGTCCCGGAAGTGGCGGTGCAGGCGGGTCAGGAGGGTCCGTTCGTCTACCTGATCGAGAACGGTCGGGTGGCGATTCGACCCGTGGAGATTTCGCGCCAGATCGGGCAGGAGGTCGTGATCGCCTCGGGCCTGCAACGCGGAGACGCGGTGGTGACCGAGGTGCCGCAGGGACTCAACGAAGGGGTCGCGGTGCAGATCGCGGGCGCGCAGGACGCCCGTCCTGCGTCGTAACCGTCAACAAACCGAGCGTGCCGTGAATCTCTCGCGCCCATTTATCGAACGTCCGGTGGCCACGTCGGTGTTGATCAGCGCCCTGGCGTTGTTCGGGTGGATCGCGTTCCAGAGCCTGTCGGTCAACGACCTCCCCAGCGTGGACTTCCCCACGATTTCCGTCACGGCCAACCTGCCGGGAGCCAACCCCGAGACCATGGCCGCGACCGTGGCCACGCCCCTGGAGCGCCAATTCAGCCAGATTGCGGGACTCGACTCCATGAGCTCGGTCAGCAACAGCGGGTCCACGCGCATCTCCTTACAATTCAGCTTGTCGCGCGACATCGACGCCGCAGCGCAGGACGTGCAGAACGCGATCGCCACCGCGATGCGACGGCTCCCGGACGGCATCGACACCCCGATCTTTCGCAAGGTCAATCCCGCGGACTTTGCGATTCTGTACGTGGCGCTCACCGCCAAGACGCTTCCGCTGCCCGAGCTTGACCGGTTCGCGGACACCCACATCGCGCAGCGGCTGTCCAAAGTCAGCGGCGTGGCCCAGGTACTCGTCTTCGGGTCGCAAAAATATGCGGTGCGCATCTACCTCGACCCCGAGGCCATTGCGCAACGCGGCCTGGGGCTGGACCGCGTGGTGAGCGCGATTCAGCAGGCCAACAGCAACCTCCCGTCAGGCACGCTGCAGGGCGCGGGGCGCAGCTACACGGTCAAGTCCTCCGCCCAGCTCGGCCAGGCGCAGCACTTCAACGACCTGGTGGTGGCGTACGAAAGCGGGATGCCGGTCCGGCTCTCGGATATCGGGCGCGCCGAGGACAGCGTGGAGGACCTCAACCGTCGAAGCTGGCTCAACGGCGACCGCTCGATCGTGCTGGCGGTCTTTCGCCAACCCGGGAGCAACACGGTTGACATTGCCCGAACCATCCGCGCAATGTTTCCGGAGATCGAGCGCGAAGCGCCGCCCGGCGTCGCCCTCCACGTGCTCAACGATCGCTCGGAGTTCATCCGCGATTCGATCCATGAAGTCAACCTCACGTTGGTTTTGGCCATTACGCTGGTCGTGCTCGTCATTCTGTTGTTCCTGGGCAACGCGCGGGCGACCCTCATCACCGCGCTGATCTTGCCGACCTCGGTGTTGGGCACGTTCGCAGCCATGTATCTGCTCGGGTTCAGCCTGAACAATCTCTCGTTGATGGCGCTGACCCTCGCGGTGGGGTTCGTGGTCGACGACGCCATTGTGGTGCTCGAAAACATCAGCCGCCACATGGAGCTGGGCAAGAGCCGGATGCAGGCCGCGCTCGAAGGAACCAGGGAGATCGGGTTCACCGTGTTGTCGATGACCTTGTCGCTCGCCGCGGTGTTCCTGCCGATCGTGTTCATGCCGGGGATCCTGGGCCGGCTCTTTTTCGAGTTCGCGGTCACGGTCGGTGTCGCGGTCCTGTTTTCAGGCGCGATCTCCCTCACGTTGACCCCCATGCTCTGCAGCCTGTTTCTGCGATCCGCCGCTGACCAGGGACGAGCGTTTGCCTGGTTCGAGCGGTTCTTCGAAGCCGCACGGAGCCGGTACGGGTCGAGCTTGCAGTGGACCATGCGCCACCGCGGGTTGATGCTGGTCTCTTCGGCCGGGGTGCTGATCTTGACCATCGCATTGTACGAGTGGGCGCCCAAGGGCTTTATCCCGCGGCAGGACATGGGCGTGATTTTCGGCAGCAGCCGCGCGCCCGAGGGCGTGACGTTCGCGGACCTGGTCGACCGCCAGCTTCGCGCGGCCGTGATCATTCGCCAACACCCCGCGGTGGAAACCGTCATGGCGTCGGCAGGCCAGGGCGGGGGCGGCGTCAGCGGGAGCAACATCGGGCGCGTGATCATCCGGCTCAAGCCGCGCGGCGAACGGACCGCCACTGCCGACGACGTGATCCAGGAGCTGCGGCCCGCGCTGCAGGCCGTGGAGGGGCTTCGGGTGGTCCCGCAGAACCCGCCGGCGATCCGCATCGGAGGGATGATCAGTTCCAGCGACTACCAACTCGTGCTGCAGGGCAATGAGTTCGCCGCATTGTTGGAGCCGGCGCAACGGCTGGAAACCCGGTTGGCCCAGTTGCCGATTCTCCAGGACGTGAACTCGGATCTGGAGCTGCGAAACCCCGAGATCCGCGTCGACATCCTGCGCGACCGGGCAGCGGCGCTCGGCTTGACACCGCAGCAAATCGAGATGGCGCTGTACAACGCGTATGGAGAACGGCAAATCAGCACCCTGTACGGCCCCACAGACCAATACGGAGTCATTCTGCAACTGGACCGGAAGTTTCAGTCCGACATCAACGCCCTGCGGCTCCTGTCCATCCAGAGCGACACGGGCCGGATGGTCCCGCTCGAGGCGGTCGCGACCCTGCGCCGCAGCGTGGGCCCGGTGTCCGTGGGCCACTACGGGCAGTTGCCGGCCGTGGTCCTCTCCTTCAATCTCGCGCCCGGGGTCTCGATCGGCGAGGCAACGGACATCGTCAGCCGCATCGCAAGCGAGGAGTTGCCGGCAGGAGTCAGCACCGCGTTCGCGGGAAGCGCCAAAACCTTTCAGGAATCCTTCCGCACATTGCCGCTCCTCCTGGGCATCACGATTCTGGTCATCTACATGCTCCTGGCGATCCTCTACGAACACTACGGGCATCCGCTCACGATTCTCACCGCCCTGCCGTTCGCCGGGTTCGGGGCGTTGCTGATGCTCCTTGTGTTCGGCCAGGAGCTGAACATTTTCAGCTTTGTAGGCCTCATTCTACTGGTCGGACTGGTGAAGAAGAACGGCATTATGATGGTCGACTTCGCGCTACAGTTGCAGCGCGAAAAAGGCGTGTCTCCCCAGGAAGCGATCGTGGAAGCCTCGCTGATCCGTTTCCGTCCCATTATGATGACGACAGCCGCGGCCATTGTCGCCACCCTGCCGATCGCGTTGGGCTGGGGCGCGGGCGCTGAAGCGCGGCGGCCGCTCGGCATCGCGGTGGTGGGCGGGCTGGTCTTTTCTCAGCTTCTGACCTTGTACGTGACCCCCACGTTCTACGTCAGCATGGAGCGCGTGGTCGCGCTGTTCCGGCGGACCACTAAAACGGCTGCGGTCGAGCACTAGGAGACCGTCTGAGTCACCCGCGAAGGCGGAGCCCGTTCAGGAAAGCGCCAGATGCAAGGCGGAGCGAGAACCGGAAAGCGCTCCGCGCCACTCTGTGGCGCTGTAGATGCCACGGTCCTCTCGCTTGGCGAAGCAGCGCAGCGTACTGGGTGCATACGTGGGGCGAGTGGCGCGACGAAGAAGGAGCGCCGTGCTACGAGCGCCGCCGAGACGGTGAGGCGGCCGGGGCTCCTTGACTCAACGCCGCAGATGGCCTTTCCTGGACGGGCTCGTGAGTTGAAGGTCCCGGGCGTTTTGCGTATCATGCGGGCCATGAAGATCCTTTTACACCACCCCGCGCGCGAAGTGACCATCAAGGGACCCAAGCGGGTCGGCCAGGTGCTGCGCGAGCTCGATCTTCTGGCCGACACCGTGCTCGTCATTCGCGGTGACGAACTGATCCCTGAGGACGAAGTCGTGCGCGACGACGATACGATCGAGGTCAGACCAGTGATTTCGGGAGGGTGACGAGAGCCGTGCGTTGCCGTAAGTGCTCGTCCAGAGCGGTAATTGGACTGCCCCGCCACAATAGCGCGTTTTGCCCGTCCTGCTTTGACGACTACCTGCTGGAGCAGGTCCGCCGGGCGATCAAGAGTGATCGCATGTTCGGACTCGATGAGGACATCGCCGTCGCGGTCTCCGGGGGCAAGGACAGCCTCGTGTTATGGGAGATCCTGACCCGTCTGGGCTACCGCACGATGGGGCTGCACATTGACCTGGGGATCGGCGCCTACTCCGAAATATCCCGAAGCAAGGTCGAGACGTTTGCGCGGGCGCGTAATTTGCCGTTCGTCACCCACGCGCTGCAAACAGAACACGGCCTCGGCATCTCGGAAATGGCCGCAACGCTTCACCGACCCGCGTGTTCCGCCTGCGGCGTGATCAAGCGCTACAACATGAACGCCATCGCCGCCGAACACGGGTTCCCGGTCCTGGCCACCGGCCACAATCTGGACGACGAGGCCGCGCGCCTGCTGGGGAACGTGCTCCATTGGCAGGAGGACTACCTGGAGAAACAGTCGCCGGCGCTACCCAGCTCACATCCCAAGCTCGTTCGAAAAGTGAAGCCGCTCTATCGTCTGGCAGAGCGGGAGATCGCGGCGTGGGCGGTGTTGCAGAAGATCGACTATATCGTGGACGAGTGCCCCAACAGCCAGGGCTCCAAACTGCTGCTGTACAAAGACGTCCTCAATCGCCTGGAGGCCGAAGCGCCGGGCACCAAGCACCATTTCTACCTTCAGTTTCTGGACCGCCAGAAGGCGCGCGAGCAATTGACCCCTCTCACTCCCGATCTCCGTGAGTGCGCGTCGTGCGGCCAGCCGAGCACCGGCGAGGTCTGCAGCTATTGCCGGCTCATTGCCACCCTCAAGGTTGCACGTTGACCCTTCGGGACGGTGAGCGCGTTCACCTGGTCGATCGCAAAGGCCGCGTGTACCCGGTCACGCTTCGTTCAGGGAAGACCTACCAACACAGCGGCCAGACCATCCCCCACAACGCCCTCATCGGCCTTGAGGACGGCTCTGCGGTGACCCTGTCGGGGGGCACCAAGTTCGTGGTGATCCGACCCACGCTCGCCGAGTACATCATGAAGATGCCGCGCGGCGCGCAGGTAATTTACCCCAAGGACTTGGCCTCCATTCTCCTGTGGGCCGACATCTATCCGGGTGCCACCGTGGTCGAGGCCGGGATTGGGTCCGGAGCACTGACCATGACGCTGCTGCGCGCGGTCGGGGAGACCGGTCGGGTCGGGTCCTACGAAATTCGAGACGATTTTGCGGCGCGGGCGCTCGAGAATATTTCGTTGTATCTCGGCAAGGTCGGCCACCACGTCTTGCACAGAAAAGACATTACCTTAGGGATCGAGGAACAAAACGTCGATCGGTTGGTGTTGGACCTCCCGGAGCCTTGGCGGGTCGTCCCGGAGGCGGTCCGCGCTCTGCGTATCGGAGGAATCTTCGTCTCGTACCTTCCCACCGTCCCCCAGGTCGTCAAAGTCGTCGAAACGCTCCAGGGCAGCGGTGCGTTTGGCATGATCGAATCCTTCGAAACGCTCCAGCGGCCGTGGAACATCGAAGGCCGGAGCGTCCGGCCAGCCCTCCGGATGGTCGCCCACACGGGGTTCCTCACCGTCGCCAGGAAACTCGCCACACCCGTTGCCGTGGATCCCGACACCGCCGAGGAGGAACGGTAACCGTGTCCCTGGAACAGACCACGGCACGGACGTACACTCACAGTCGAACACAGAAGGAGGACGCATGGAGGCGTTGAGTTGGGTGGTGATCGGCACCACGGTCGCCGGAATGGTCTTGGCGGGCCAGACCGGGGAGGCCGAAGCCAAGAAACTGAAACCCGGTACGTACGTGGTATTCGAGACCACGATGGGGAAGATTGTCTGCCGGTTGTTTGAGAAGGAAGCGCCCCAAACCGTGGCCAATTTCGTGGGGCTCACCGAGGGAACCAAGGAATGGCGGGATCCCAAAACCGGGGAAACGGTGAAGCGTCCGTTCTACGATGGATTGACGTTTCATCGCGTGATCCCCGATTTCATGATTCAGGGGGGGGACCCCCGCGGTGACGGCACCGGGGGACCCGGTTATCAGTTCGCCGACGAGTTTTCACCGGACCTGAAACACGATCGCCCGGGGCGGCTCTCGATGGCGAATGCCGGCCCGGGAACGAACGGCAGTCAGTTTTTCATTACGGTCAAGCCCACCCCGTGGCTGGACGGACGTCACACCATTTTCGGTGAGGTGGTTGAGGGGCAGGAGGTGGTGTCGAAGATTGTGACAGTACCGCGTAGCCAAGACGGGCGTGATCGCCCGCTCACACCCGTGATCATGAAAAAAGTCACGATCCTGCGTCAGCCGTGAGCGTCGTGGAACGGCCACGCGGCGAAGGGTTTCCGCAGAAACGGACAGATCTAAGGTTGGGACCGGCTAAACGAGGGGACGCCGTTCCGAAAGCAACTAGCCGTGTTGCTTCGCGAACTCGACCACCGGCCGCGAAGGAGCCGGAGTCGCCAACCGGATTCGAATCGTGATTTCTTCCGCGTCCTTGGGCAACGGCTCAGAAAGAACGATATGGGTATCCCCGATCGCGGTGGCATTGACCAGCTTCATACTAAAACACTCCTTCCTTGAGTAGTTTTATGAACGATAAACCGAGTGATAGTACCAGAAAGCTTTGACATCCGTCAATAAAAACAAATTCCCCCGATACCTGGGCCCGTTGTGAAAGCTGATCTTCAGTTAGAGGACGCCTGGTTCGATATTGTGCAAAAGGCCAGGATCGGCCTCGGGCTCTCCATCTCCCAGGTGGCCACTGCCACCGGATTTTCCTTTGAAACCATGGAGCTATGGGAGTCAGGAGCCGGATCGCCGACTTCAGCCCAATTAACCTCGTTGGCCTCCGTGTTGGGCCTTGATCCCAGGAGGCTTCTAACCATCCAGCAGGGGGGCGGGCAACCCACCATCGGGGTCCAGAGCACCGACCAACCGCTGCGCGTGGAAACCCTGACCGGCCTGATGAGGGACTATCCCGTCCACGCCTATCTGATCCACCACGCGGGGGCGCCCGATGCCGTGTTGGTGGACACGGGGTACGAACCGATCCACGCCCTTGAGGCCGTACTCCACCGCCGATTGATGCTCCGTTGGATCGTCCTCACACATTGTCACCGCGATCACATGGAGGGCGCAGCGCTGTTGAAGGCTCAGACCGGTGCGAGGGTGGCGGTTCCGCACGCGGAAGGTTCGACCTATAGGGCTCACCACCGCGAGGCGCCTGATCTGGCCGTGCACGGCGGGACGACGATCGCGGTGGGCCCGTCCATCACGCTGTCTGCGATTGAAACTCCGGGCCATACCGCGGGGGGAACCAGCTACCGGGTCGGCGGGTTCTGCGCGGTGGGTGACGCGCTGTTCGCCGGTTCGACGGGACGATCCATGTCGCCGGACGGTTACCGGAGCCTGTTATCCGCGCTCAAAACCCGTATCTTGACGCTGCCTGCTGAGACGATTCTGCTGCCAGGCCACGGTCCCTTGACCACCGTTTGGCACGAGCGTCAACACAACCCATTTTTCCCTGAAACCTCCGGGTAACCCCGGGGACCCAGACAAGCGCCTCACGATGCGTGGTCCGGGTACTCGCGAGCGGTCGGGCGTGCCGCCATGAGCAGCAACCAACACGACACCGCGGCATAGGCGGCGAACAACATCCACGGCGTGGACGTCTCGACCAGCCACGGCCAGAACAGCCGTCCGTTGTCGAATGGAGAGTGCATCACGCCGAAGAGAGCCGCCACCCCGCCCACCGCCATGAGCACGGCCGCGCGCCGCAGTGCCCCGTCGATGATGAACGCGAGAGCGCCGGCCCATACCAGTGCGGTCACGATAAATCCGTTGCCTAGGAGCAGGATCGCCTGGTGGGTCGCGACGAACTCGCCCTTCAGCGCCGACGCCTGCAGCCCCAGGTTCCCCAGAAGTGCGTTGGTCTGAATCAGCACGAGGTCCGCGGCCACCGGAATAAAGGCAATGGCGATCGCGGGGTGATGAATTTTGGGCGTGGCCGCGAACGTTTGCGCGGTGATCTCCAACCCGATAAAGATCAAGATGGGGGCAACGACCGCTTCGGGAATGAGCCCGGCGAGCACCGCGATATACCCGAGCGCCCCTCCCAGTCCGATCACCAACCCGGCGGCCAATGTGTATCCCACGCCCCCGCCCATTCGCTTGTAGGCCGGGTGGCCGATATACGGAGTGGTCTGGACCACGGCTCCGCACAGACCACCCATCAACGTTGCGACGCCGTCCGTGAAGACGACCCGTCGCGCGGAGTACTCGTCACCAGACGCCGAGGCACTTTCCGTGACGTCGACGCCGCCGATGACCACGGCCAACGCAAAGGGCAGCGCCAGGGGAAGATACGTCGGCAGCCACGGCAGTCCCTCCAGAAAGCCGAACGACGGCCACGGCACCGTCATGCGCCACTGGTTCTGCCCGTGTAGCAGCGCGCCGTGCGGCGTGGTCACCCCCATGGCCGTTAATGCGTAATAGACCGCGACCCCCACCAGCACGGCGGCAAGGGCCGCCGGGAGGCGCCCCGGAAATCGATATCGCCCGATCAGACACACGAGGATCACGCCAAACGACACGAACGCGGGTATTGGGTCGTGCATCATCCGTAACGACGGGAAGAACGCGATGAGCAGCAGAGCGATCGCCGCGATCGGTCCCAACAGGCCCGCTCGAGGGATGACGCGGCGCACCGCGTTGCCGATCATCGCGCCACCGATCTTGACGAGTCCCACCGTGACGATCACCGCGCTCGCAATCCGCCACGTGAGTGTCCCGTCGTTGGTGGCGAGGTACGCGGGCCCGACAATGCCGAACGTGAACCCAAACAACGACGGCGTGTCGATGCCCAGCGGCATGGCCGTGACGTCCCCGCGGCCGCTCCGACGCGCGAGGGAAACCCCCATCCGGGTAAAAACCAAGTTGCCGATCAAGACGCCCACAACCGACCCGGGGATCATGCCGTAGAGGACGATGTCCGGCGGCACGCTAAAGATGCCGGTCAGAATCGATGCCATGATGACCATCTGGGTCAGATTGTCGACCGTGAGGCCGAAGAACGCGTTGGCGTCTCCGGGGCGAAACAAGCGGCTGCGAGGGGTCAACCCGGGTGGCATGACGCGAGTCTTCGTCGTGGCGTGCGCGGGATGGGTCAGTATACAGAAGTCGGCTACGCCCCGCAAGAAGATTTCCGCGGTGTCTCCTCCGGCGCGTTGACACCATCGGAACTGCTGGTTTAGCATACGAACGCGTATGCACCTAAGGGATGTTCTCTGGTGGGCTCCACACGCCGGACCCGCAGGACCGCTCTTGGAGGACGACATGGATGCGGCGCACGTCGAACGCGTGTATTCCTCGTACTCAAAGATTTACGACCTCATCTTCGGACGGGTGTTTCACACTTCTCGATGCCGGGCGGTGGAGTTGCTCGGGCTCAAACCGGGAGCCGAGGTGTTGGAAGTCGGCGTGGGGACCGGGTTGTCGCTTCCTCTCTATCCCGACTGGAGTCGGGTGACGGGCATCGACCTCAGCGAAAAGATGCTCGAGAAGAGTCGCGAAAAAGTCGCTCACCACCGGCTCGATCACGTCACGGTTCTTCGCATGGACGCGTGCGCGATGGACTTCGCCGACGATACGTTCGACGCCGTCCTGGCGGCCTACGTGATGAGCACCCTACCCAACCCCGAGACCACGCTGCGCGAAATGGTTCGCGTGTGCAAGGCCGGCGGCACGATCGTGCTGCTCAACCATTTCCACGCGACCCACCGTGTAGGCGCGCTGGTCGAAGGCTGGCTCTCGCCGATGTGTCGGCAAATCGGATTCCGGTCTGATCTGGGGCTGGAACAGTTGCTGGCCGGCTCGTCGCTTCGCGTACTGGTTCGGCGGCGGGTCGGGCCCTTCGGCTATTGGACGATGGTACAGACCCTCAACGACAAGTCGCGATGGCGGGGTCCCACGGTTTTCCAGGACCGCCCTGACTTGGCGAGCGCCGCGGCCCTGCGGTAACGCGTTATTTTTGCATGAGGGATACGGCGAGGATCGTGACGCGATCGTTCAGCACCTCGGCGATGCCGCCTGCGAGGTCAACGCGCCGGGTGGTCTCGCCGATCCGGTAGACCAGCGGCCCTGGCCTGAGGGCCGTGAGGAACGTGATGTGCCCGGGCAGCACCCCGAAATCTCCTTCCACGCCCTGGGCCGTCACCTCGTCAACGGTTTCGGACACCACCAGCTCCTCGGGCGTGACCACGTCGAGCTGGAGTCGCTGCAATGGACGCTCCTCCTTCATCAGACCGCAGCTCCCAGCTTGTTCGCTTTCTCGACCACTTCTTCGATGCCGCCCACCATATGGAAGGCTTGCTCGGGCAGGTCGTCGTACTTGCCCTCGACGATTTCGCGGAAGCTCTTGATCGTGTCCTTCAGTTTGACGTATTTGCCCGGGGTGCCGGTGAACGCCTCGGCCACGAAGAACGGCTGCGACAGGAACCGCTGAATCTTGCGCGCGCGGGCCACGATGAGTTTGTCGTCCTCGGACAATTCGTCCATGCCCAGGATCGCGATGATGTCCTGCAGATCCTTGTACCGCTGCAGGATCGACTGGACGTCGCGCGCGACTTTGTAGTGTTCCTCGCCCACGATCTTGGGGTCGAGAATTCGGGAGGTCGAATCGAGCGGGTCCACCGCGGGATAAATCCCGATCTCGGTCAATTGGCGCGACAACACCGTGGTCGCGTCGAGATGGGCAAACGCGTTCGCAGGCGCGGGGTCGGTCAGATCGTCCGCAGGGACGTAGATCGCCTGCACCGAAGTGATGGAGCCCTTCTTGGTCGTGGTGATGCGTTCCTGTAAGGTGCCCATCTCGGTTGAAAGCGTCGGCTGGTAGCCCACCGCAGACGGCATGCGGCCCAAGAGCGCCGACACCTCGGACCCCGCCTGGGTGAACCTGAAAATATTGTCGATGAACAGGAGCACGTCTCGGCCCTCCTGATCGCGGAAATACTCCGCGATCGTCAGACCCGACAGCCCGATGCGCAGGCGCGCCCCCGGCGGTTCGTTCATCTGGCCGTAGACCAAGGCGGTGCGGTCGATGACGCCCGACTCCTTCATTTCCAACCACAGGTCGTTGCCCTCGCGCGTGCGCTCACCCACACCCGCGAACACCGAGTAGCCGCCGTGCTCCTTGGCGATGTTGTGAATCAATTCCATGATGATGACGGTTTTGCCCACTCCCGCGCCGCCGAACAAGCCCACCTTGCCGCCGCGCGAATAGGGCTCCAGGAGATCGATCACCTTGATGCCGGTCTCGAACACCTGGGTGGCGGTTTCCTGCTCTTCGAACGAAGGTGCCGGACGGTGAATGGGCAAGCGCGACTTGGCCTTGACCGGCCCCTTTTGGTCGACGGGGTCACCGACGACGTTTAGGATACGGCCGAGCACCTCAGGACCCACGGGCACGGAGATCGGTTGGCCGGTGTCTTTCACGTTCATTCCCCGGATCAGCCCGTCGGTAGACGACATCGCCACGGCGCGCACCCGATTCTCGCCCAAGTGCTGCGCGGTCTCCAAGGTGAGGTCGATCGCGGGGCGACCCGCTTTCTCGTCCGCGGGTTCCTCGACCCTGAGCGCGTTGTAAATCGAGGGTAACGCCCCGCGGGAAAATTCCACATCCACCACCGGACCGATGACCTGAACCACGCGTCCTATCTGCACAGTGAGATCCTTTCTTGAGGGGCCTACCGGAACGCCCCTGCGAACACGCGCCCCCTATTTCAGCGCTTCAGCCCCACCCACGATGTCCATCAACTCTTTGGTGATCGCGGCCTGCCGGGTCTTGTTGTAGACCAGCGTGAGTTTCGCGATCATTTCCTTGGCGTTGCGCGAGGCCGAGTCCATGGCCATCATCCGCGCGCCCTGTTCACTCGCCGCCGACTCTAACAGCGCCCGCCAGATCGCAATCTCCACGGCGCGCGGCACAATGTCCGCCAAGAGTCCCTCGTCGGACGGCTCGTACAGATAGTCCGGACCCGCCTCGGGGGCCGCGTCACCGGCTTCAGTTTGGATCGGAATCAGGCGTTTGACTTGAATCTTCGACGTCATCGCGGACTTAAACTCGCTATAGATGAGCCAGCACTCGTCGAACGTCCTGTCGAGGTACGAATCCGCCACGCCCTTGGCCGCGTCCACCGCGTGGTTGAACGCGAGTTTATCGAAGATTCCCACCACGCTGTGGCGAATCGGCAGGTGCCGGCGGCGAAAGAAATCGCGCGACTTGCGTCCTACACACGTGAGCGACACCTCTCGGCCTTGCGCCTGCTGGCTGCGGACCACCTCCATCGCGCGTCGCACGATCTGGGCGTTGAACGCGCCGCACAGGCCGCGGTCGGCCGCCACGATCAGGATTTCGACTTTCTTGATCGGTCGCACCGCGAGCAGGGGATGGACATCGCGGCTCACGCGCGCGCCCAGGTTGGCCAGCAGCGCCTCCATCTTCTGGGCGTACGGCCGCGCCTTGAGGATCCGTTCCTGCGCGCGTCGCAGCTTGGCGGCGGAGACGAGCTTCATCGCCTTGGTGATTTTCTGGGTGTTTTTCACGCTGCCGATGCGGCGGCGGGTTTGCTGCAGACTGGGCATGGTCTAGGCGCCCGTTGATGAGCGGCCATCTGCGGCGTTGCCGCTGCGCATGCTTCGCCAAGCGAGAGGAACGGAGCATTGCCAGCGCCACAGATCGGCGCGAAGCGCTTTCCGGTGCGCCACCAGTCCGGGGAAGCAGAGACCACCGACGGCGGTGGCGTGACTGCCTTCGGTGCTCGTGGCGCCTTGCATCTGGCGCGCTCCTGAACGGGCTTCCACTCTCATTGGCAACATTTAATTTGGTCAGGCGCTAGCGCGCAGGATGAACCGCTTCGCCTTGAACTCGGTGATCGCCGTTTTCAGTCGCGCTGTCAGGTCCGCGTCGATCGCCTTCTTGGCGACGATCTCCTGGCGCAGCGCCTTCTGCTCGCTTTCGATGTACTTGAGCAGCTCCGCCTCGAACCGCCGGACCTCGCTCACCGGCAGATCATCCACGAATCCGTTGATGCCCGCAAAGATGCCGATAATCTGCATCTCCACCGACAACGGCGCGTACTGGTCCTGCTTGAGCAACTCCACCATGCGGGTGCCGCGCGCGAGTTGCGCCTGCGTGGCCTTGTCGAGGTCGCTGCCGAACTGCGCAAAGGCCGCCATCTCGCGATACTGAGCGAGGTCGAGACGCAGCGTGCCCGCGACTTGCTTCATGGCCTTGATCTGGGCCGACCCGCCCACGCGCGACACGGACAGCCCCACGTTGATCGCGGGCCGGATCCCGGAATAGAACAGGTCGGCGCCCAGGTAAATCTGCCCGTCGGTGATCGAAATGACGTTGGTGGGGATGTACGCCGACACGTCGCCGGCCTGGGTTTCGATGATCGGAAGCGCGGTGAGCGACCCGCCGCCCAACTCGGCCGAGAGTTTGGCCGCGCGCTCGAGCAACCGCGAGTGCAGGTAGAACACGTCGCCGGGATACGCTTCACGGCCCGGAGGCCGTCGCAGCAACAGCGAGAGCTGGCGGTACGCCACCGCGTGTTTGGACAGGTCGTCGTACACGATCAGCGCGTGTTTGGCGTTGTCCCGGAAGTACTCGCCGATCGCGCAGCCCGCGTACGGCGCCAGAAACTGCATCGGAGCGGGGTCGCTCGCGGTGGCCGACACCACGATGGTATAGGCCATCGCGCCGGCCTGTTCGAGCGTGCTCACCACGCGCGCCACGGTGGATCGCTTCTGGCCGATCGCCACATAGATGCACACGACGTTCTGGCCCTGCTGATTGATGATCGTGTCCACCGCGATGGCGGTCTTGCCGGTCTGGCGGTCGCCGATGATCAACTCGCGCTGACCGCGACCGATCGGGATCATCGCGTCAATCGCTTTCAGGCCGGTCTGGAGCGGTTCGCGCACGGGCTGACGCTGGACCACGCCGGGCGCGATCACTTCGACGCGCCGCGTGTCTTTGGCAGCGATCGGTCCCTTCCCGTCGAGCGGCACCCCGATCGGATCGACCACGCGGCCGACCATCGCCTCGCCCACCGGCACCTCGGCGATGCGCCCGGTACGTTTGACCGTGTCGCCCTCTTTGATCACGGTATCGCCGCCCAAGAGCACGGCGCCGATGTTGTCTTCCTCCAGGTTGAGGACGATGCCCTTCACCCCGCCGGGAAAGTCCAACAGCTCACCCGCCATCGCGCGCTCGAGTCCGTAGATCTTGGCGATCCCGTCCCCGACCTGCAGAACCGTGCCGACCTCAGCCGCCTGCACCGAGCCGTCGAATCCCTTGATCTGGCCCTTGAGGATTTCGGTGATTTCTTCAGCCTTCATTTGCATGCACGCTACTCCTTAAAAAGGGGGATAGCTAGCAGCCGCCTACGTGGCGACCAATTGCTGACGCAAACGCTCCAACTGCCCCTTCAGACTCCCGTCGTAATAGAGGCTGCCGGACCGAACGATCAAGCCGCCCAGGATCGCGGGGTCCACGGCAACCTCCAAGCTGACTGTGCGCCCGGTGATTGACTCGAGTTTACGTTTCAGGAGGTCTTGGTCCTGTTGATCCAGCGACCGAGCGACCGTCACGGTCATGCGGCGCCGTCCAGCCTCCTCATCCAGCAGGGCGTGGTAGGCACTGGCGATGGCCGACAGAAACGACAGTCGATTCTTCTTGAGGAGCAGTGCGAGGAATCTGCCCGCGAGTGATCCCGCACCCGCGCGCTCCACGGCTGCCGCCAACACTGCGCGTTTGGCTTCCGCCGGGTAACGCGGGTTCAGGCACGCATCCGCGAACGCTCCGCGAGCGTCGAGCTGCTGGCCCAACCCGGACAGCAACGCGGCGATGGCGGTTCGGTTGGGGTCGGTTTTGGTGAGTTCGAACAGCGCCTTTGCGTAGCGCCGCCCGAGCACTTCGCCTTGCATCGAAATACCCTAAAACAAAGGCGGTACCGTAGCACAGCTTTGCGACGGAAGTCAATGTACCGGCGGCATTTGCGGAGGCGGTTCACCACTCCTCTACGGGATTATTGCGGGCCATTGGGAGCGCGGTGGACAGAACGCTGCGGTCGTCCGTATACTACGGCTTCTCACGCCGAAGAATACCGCCACGTCACTCTCGAGGAGTCATCCCATGGCCCGATATACCGCAACAGCTCGGACGCTGCAAACACTCTTACAGCTCACCCTGCCTCCGGTCGCGTTGGCGCGCGTGCACGCCGTCCCACCCGGAGTTCCCGTGTTTCACGGGGTCTCACCCTCGGCCTGTAGTTTCTGGCGCCACGCAGAGGCCGGATTGTTCGTCGCGCAGGGCAGCGAGCACATGAATTGCCCCATCGGGGCGATGACCATGGGCTTCGAGCTCACGCCAGACGCCAAGGAAAAGCTCGGCGGTGGACTGGCGCTGATGACCGAGGCAGGGTACATCGACCCCCGAGAAGCCGAGCACCTTCCCGCGCTGTCACCCAGCAACGACCCTCTGCTCTATGGGCCGCTTGCTGACTTTCCGATCGAACCCCAGCTCGTCCTGTTGTGGCTCACCCCTCGCCAAGCCATGTTGCTGCGCGAGGCCACGGGAGATGTTCGCTGGAAAAGCGACGTGTCCTCCAGTTTGTTCGGCCGGCCCGCGTGTGCGGCCCTCCCGGTGGCGGAGCGGGATAGGAACGTCGCGCTCTCGTTCGGGTGCAACGGCATGCGGACGTTCACGGGCATCGACGCCTCTCTGATGTTGGCCGCGGTGTCGGCCGCGTTGCTGGAGACCCTGGGCACTGACCTCGAACGAGCCCACAACGCCCAATGTGCCATGCAGGCGTTTTACGACCAGCAGCGCACGTATTTCCCGTTCACCGCGAAACCCGTTGTCTGACCGTCGGGTCAGCGCCGAAGGGGCTTAGCTCAAAGACCGAGCGACTTGATGAAAAACCACGGGGACATACTCCTACTGTCCTGCTACGAGCTGGGACACCAACCGTTGGGCGTGGCGTGGCCGATGGGGTTTTTGGAAGCCGCGGGATATCACCCGGTGGCGCAGGACCTTGCGGTAGAGCGGCTGGATCCCGACCTCGTGCGCCGCGCCGCGTTGATCGGTGTGTGCGTGCCCATGCACACCGCGCTGCGACTGGGCGTCCGCGCGGCGGCCCGTGTCCGCGAACTCAACCCGCGCGCGCGCATCGCGTTCTTCGGCCTGTACGCATCGCTGAATGCGAAGACGCTCTTAGATTCAGCGGCTGACTTCGTGGTCGGGGGCGAGTACGAACGCGCGCTCGTGGATCTTGTGAGCGCGCTCGCCGCCGGAAAGGCGGATCACGTCCCCGGGGTCAGCACCAAAAGTCGCATCGACGCGCCCGTGCTCACACGGATCGCGTTCGAGGCGGTGGGCCGCTCCGGGTTGCCTCCGCTTGATCGCTACGCCAAATTGGCCATCAACGGCGAGGAGCGGGTCGTAGGTTACACGGAGGCGAGTCGAGGTTGCAAACACATCTGTCGCCATTGCCCCATTCCTCCGGTGTACAAGGGCGCCTTTTTTCCCGTGCCGCTCGACACGGTTTTGGACGACGTTGCGCGGCTGGTGAGGGCCGGCGCCCGCCACATCACCTTCGGCGATCCGGACTTTCTGAACGGCCCCTCGCACGCCCGACGCGTCGCGGCTGCCCTCCACCAGCGATTTCCCGAACTGACGTTTGACTTCACCGCCAAGGTCGAACATCTGCTCAAACACGCGTCTCTGCTGACCGAATTCGCCGCGTGCGGGGCGGTGTTCGTGGTGTCGGCCGTCGAATCGTTCAGCGACGCGGTGCTCAAGCATCTGGTCAAGGGGCACACGCGCATCGATGCCATCAACGCCATCCGCATCGTCCGCGACGCCGGGCTCGCTCTCCGCCCCTCGCTCGTGCCCTTTACGCCCTGGGCGACGCTGCAGGATTACGTTGAACTGTTCGACATCGTCGCGGCGGAGGACCTGGTCGATGCGGTGGACCCCGTGCAATTGACGATTCGGCTGCTGGTACCACCGGGATCATTACTGGAATCCGACCCGGGTATGACGCCGTACCTCGACGGGCTCGATGCTTCTGCCTTCACCCACCGCTGGAGGCACCCTGATCCGCGGATGGACCGACTTCACGCCGAGGCCACGCGACTCGTCGAACAAGCGACGGCAGGGGGTGAAGATCCGGCGGTCACGTTCTCGAAGCTGCGAGAACTGGCGCTTGCAACGCGCGACAGCCGCAAACCCCTTCCGGTCGACGTTCGCCCGAATCCATCGCGTCATCGCCCGCCACGACTCACCGAACCATGGTTTTGCTGCGCCGAGCCTACGGACGTGCAATTGAGGACGGCGCTTTGAACGGGTCAAAAGCCAAAGAGGGGTGTCAGCCAAGGTTGACACCCCTCTTTGCTTCAGGAAGCAGTCGCTTTAGCGACGTCGAATCCTTCGGAGCAGTGGAAGGCCCAACAGACCGGACCCCAGCAGGAGCAAGGTGGAGGGCTCCGAGACCCGGGCCGGGGCTCCGGTCACACCGACAAAATCGACCTCCAGCTTTTCGCTGTACCGGTTCAGATTGGTCGTCTCAGCGATTTTGAAATACCCGCCCGTCACTGATTGGTCGAACACGAACCAGAACGCTTGATCAATCCCTGGCGCGTAATCGTCGGTCCCAAATCCACCACCAGCACCTGTCAGCGTTCCCGCAGTCGACGAGGAGAACCCATTGAACAAGAGACTGCACACGCCGTTGTAGCAGTACCGAAGCGAAAACGGATCCAGTCCGGCATCTTCGAAGAGGATCAGGCCAGACACCGCCACATTCTCTGCCGTACGCAGCGCGACCCACGAGCCGTCGCTGAAGTCAACATTCATCGCGGCATCAGAACCTTCATTGACAAAACCGCCGTCGTCGACTACCGCAATCTCGCGGTTCACCCGGTCGCGAAGCCCGGCTTGGGTCGATGTACCCGATTCGTAGCGATCGATATAGCCCGAGTGGGATTGATAGTAGAGCTGGTCGGTGACCTGCAGCGACGGCATGCCGCTAAGTGCGGTCGCTGACGTGGCGACGCTGAAACTATTCAGCCCCAACTCGTAGCCAGCCGTTGGTGACAATGTGAAGGGGCTAAAGTTCTGAGAAGTGGGCGGATGTGGCGGGGACAACCAGTCCGAGAAGATATACGCTTCGCTCACGGCAAGTGCCCAGGCCGGCGAGGCCTGCACACCACCCAACACCAAGGCAAGGACCGCAGTGACGGCAGCGGCGACCCGTCCCTTGGCAGATCGGTTACTCTTCTGTGGCGCTCGTGACATCGATACTTGCTCCGGTTCGCGTTACAACGCTGCCTTGAACTTTTCTGACAAGCAAGATCGGGGCCGTAGGGCCCACGTATTCCCATGACGCTCCATGTCACTCTTAAGTGTTTGACTCTTAAAACCGTTTTCGACTCATCCATCTTCCTAATCGAAGACTCGATCACAGGCACTTGTAAAAAAGACCGACAGGGAGCGACCTGTTCTTCCCGGTTTCGAGGCAATTCCGAGCCTGTCATCCAAGGAAAACTCGACTTATTAGAAGGTTATGAGCCAGAGATCCAGGAGAGCGTCTATGTGTCTATGTAAAGTCCGTTGACACCGCCTGGGAGAATCTTGGCAACCGTATCCAGCAAGCTCAGTTGAGAACGCCGCACGCCGCATCAGAACCATCCAGCCTCGTCGAGGAGCCCGGCTACCCGGTCGAACTCGGTTTCGATTCGTTCACGCCAGTCTTCCGCACGGCCCTGCCAGCCAAGTCGCGCCAGAAACTCCTGGCGGTACTCCGTGTTATCGAACAATCCGTGCAAATATGTACCGCAGACGTTCCCCTGCTCCCAGCCCAACCCTTCGCTCAGGTGCACACGAGCTTGTGGCCCCGGATGAGTCTCTCCGTGATGGATCTCGTAGCCCAGCAGGAACCCTCGGTCCGTGGTGAGTTGCGTCTCGCGCGTGGTTTTCTCAAGCCTGAGCGTGGTCGTCACATCCAAGAGGCCCAACCCCTCCAGATCGCCGCTCTCAACGAGGTGGGGGTCAACGAGACGCCGTCCGAGCAGTTGCATCCCGCCGCACACGCCTAAGATGCGAATGCCTCGGGCGACCGCGCGAGCCAGTTCGCCAGCCAGCCCCGTCTCCCGCAGGTAGCGTAAACTCTCCGCCGTGTGTTTACTCCCCGGGAGAATGATGGCGTCGAATTGCGCGAGGGGAGTGGATTCCCGAATCGGGACCACGGAAACTCCGCGTTCGTGGATGAGGGGGTCAAACTCATCGAGGTTACTCGCGTAGGGGTAGATGATCAGCGCAATGTTGATTCGGCCGTTTGCCAACTCGGCCCGGTGCGGGAATGCGTCCTCTTGCGGAAGGGCGTGACGGATCATTGGAATAACGGCAACGGTCGGCACGTCCGTGCGCTGCTGCAACCACTCCATGGCGTTTCCCAATAAGGCCTGGTCACCCCGGAACTTATTCAGCACGAACCCCTTGACCAACGCGCGCTCGTCCGGGGCCAGACACGTCCACGTGCCCAGCAGATGGGCGAAAGCGCCTCCGCGATCAATGTCCGCCACCAGGAACACGTCGGCCTTGCAGTCCAACGCCACGCTCATGTTGACGATATCGCCCCCACGCAGATTGACCTCGGCCGGACTGCCCGCGCCTTCGATCACAAGTTGATCGTAGTCCGCTAACAGACTCTGTAACGCGTCACGGACAATGGGCCAGAGGCGGGCTTTACGCTCCAGCCACGGCTGCGCACTGATCCGGTGGTCGACCTTGCCCATGACCACCACTTGGCTGGCGGTATCGGCGGTGGGTTTGAGCAGCACCGGATTCATCCGCGCCTGTGGAACCGCGCGAGCCGCCAGCGCTTGCACGTATTGCGCGCGCCCCATCTCCAGGCCCTCGGATGTGACGGCGGCGTTGTTGCTCATGTTCTGGGCCTTGAACGGCGCCACCCGCAGACCGCGATTGGAAAAATGTCGGCACAACGCGGTCACCAGAAACGACTTGCCCGCGTCGCTGGTGCAGCCCATGACCATGAGGGGCGTGTTCGCCATGAAGGAACTCCAGCCTCTTCGTCGAGGCCGCGTGTGCGAGGCGGCCTCCGCCGAACCAATCGCACGCTGGACTCGCATCGCCGAGAGTCGGTGGCCGCGCCGGGATGGAGAGTTGGTCTACGAGGTGTCCGCGAGAGGTCAGAACGCCACGGTGACGCTCACCTCGGGATAGGTATCCGAGCACGAGACATACGTCGACTCATCGCAACTGAAGTAGGACTCGTAAACCATTCCCAGCCCGATGTGGGTGTTTCGTCCCGCGGCAATATACACGCCGGCCCGGCCGCCGGCGGATCCGAGGTCCTCCAAGTCCTCCACGTAACTCCGGCGATAGAATGCGCCGACATAGGGAGCCACCGACGGCACCTGGTAGAAAATGTAGGTTCTTCCGGCTTTTCCGTGGGTGAGAATTCTGCTATAGAGGGGGCCTTCACTCACCGGGAGGCCTCCTGTGCGCGACACCGAGCTGTATCGACACCTGTTGGGGTTGCTGGAGCCGTGGACCGTG